>CAUQTL010000010.1:0-30152 GCA_963521035.1 uncultured Streptococcus sp. | reverse complement strand
AGAAAATTGCGGCAGGGGCGGATGCTATTTTGCTAGACGTGACTGTCGGTGAGGGGGCCTTCATGAAGACGGTTGATGAGGCGCGTGAACTGGCTCAAACTATGGTGGAACTTGGTAAGGCAGTTGGTCGAAAGACGGTAGCAGTCATTACGGATATGAGTCAGCCCTTGGGACGTGCTATTGGAAATCGTCTGGAGATTCTTGAAGCATTGGAGATTTTACAAGGGCAAGGCCGTCAGGATATTACCCACTTCATCTGTGAATTGGCTCAAATTATGCTTGGCCTGGCAAATGTAAATAAGACAGTTGAAGAAGTTCGCCAACATCTTGAAAATGGCCAAGCGCTGGCTAAGTTTGAGGAGATGGTCCAAGACCAAGGCGGAGACTTGGAAGACCTCTATCGTCCTGTAAATGTTACCCATGTGGTGGAAATACCTGCTCAGGAAACGGGTGTCATTTCAGCTCTTCCAGCAATGGAATTTGGGCTTTATGCTATGAGGCTGGGGGCAGGCCGTGCAGTCAAATCTGATGCCTTGGACTATGAAACAGGAATTGTTTTTGAAAAGAAAGTTGGAGATTCCGTTCAACAGGGAGAAATTGTTGCAAAAGTATACACAAATGGAAAAATTTCTCCTCAGCTAGTTACAGATTTTCAAAAATATGTTAAAATAAATGATAGGGTGCAAAGTTTACGAGAAATTATAGAAATTATCTCATAAACCGCAGGAGAATCCGAATATGAAATTAAATAAATATATCGATCATACGCTTTTAAAACAGGATGCAACAGAAAATCAAATTGATTGTTTGTTGTCTGAGGCTAGAGAGTATGATTTTGCTAGTGTTTGCGTTAATCCGGCCTGGGTTGAACATGCTAAAAAAGGGCTTGAAGGCACAGATGTCAAGGTCTGCACAGTAGTAGGTTTCCCCTTGGGAGCAACAACTTCAACTGTGAAAGCTTTTGAAACAAAAGAAGTTATCCAAAATGGTGCAGATGAGATTGATATGGTGATTAATGTTGGAGCTCTCAAAACAGGTAATCTTGATTTGGTTGAGTCGGATATTCGCGCAGTAGTAGAAGCAAGTGGTGACAAGTTAGTGAAAGTCATTATTGAAGCTTGCCTCCTGACAGACCAAGAAAAAGTTGTGGCTTGCCAATTGGCCCAAAAAGCGGGAGCTGACTTCATAAAAACTTCAACTGGCTTTTCAACTGGTGGTGCTACGGTAGCAGATGTTACATTAATGCGTGAAACAGTTGGACCTGATATGGGTGTCAAGGCTGCAGGTGGAGCTCGTTCTTATGCAGATGCTCTTGCCTTTGTGGAAGCAGGTGCGACTCGTATCGGAACGTCAGCTGGGGTAGCCATTTTAAAAGGAGAACTGGCAGATGGCGACTACTGAGTTGATTGAACTAGCAATTGAAACCAGCAAGAAAGCCTATGTGCCCTATTCTCACTTTCCTATCGGAGCAGTTTTAGTAGCCAAAGACGGAAATGTTTACACAGGAGTGAATATCGAAAATGCTAGCTATCCTTTGACCAACTGCGGAGAGCGTACAGCGATTTTTAAAGCAGTTTCCGAGGGCCAAAGAGAGTTTTCAGAATTGATTGTCTATGGACAGACTGAAAAACCAATCTCGCCATGCGGTGCTTGTCGCCAAGTGATGGCTGAATTTTTTGAACAAGATCTAAAAGTGACCTTAGTCGCAAAAGATAAATCGACGGTCGAGATGACGGTCGGGGAATTACTTCCATACTCTTTTACAGACTTAAACTAGTCTGAGTCGCTCTCTGAGTGGCACGGTCCTTGTGGCCAACCAATCCATACTTGCAACATCGTTGCACATCTTATTTAGGAGGTTCAGTAATGAACAAGAAACAATGGCTAGGCCTTGGTCTAGTTGCAGTGGCAGCAGTTGGACTTGCTGCATGTGGTAACCGCTCTTCTCGTAAGGCAGATTCATCTTCTGATGTGAAGACAAAAGCAGCAATCGTCACTGATACTGGTGGTGTTGATGACAAATCATTCAACCAATCAGCTTGGGAAGGTTTGCAGGCTTGGGGTAAAGAACACAATCTTTCAAAAGATAACGGTTTCACTTACTTCCAATCAACAAGTGAAGCTGACTACGCTAACAACTTGCAACAAGCGGCTGGAAGTTACAACCTAATCTTCGGTGTTGGTTTTGCCCTTCACAATGCAGTTAAAGATGCAGCAGCAGAGCACACTGATTTGAACTATGTCTTGATTGATGATGTGATTAAAGATCAAAAGAATGTTGCGAGCGTAACTTTCGCTGATAATGAGTCAGGTTACCTTGCAGGTGTAGCTGCAGCAAAAACAACTAAGACAAAACAAGTTGGTTTTGTAGGTGGGCAGGAGTCAGAAGTTATCTCTCGTTTTGAAGCAGGATTCAAGGCTGGTGTTGCGTCAGTAGACCCATCTATCAAAGTCCAAGTTGACTACGCTGGTTCATTTGGTGATGCTGCTAAAGGTAAAACAATTGCAGCTGCACAATACGCAGCCGGTGCAGATATTGTTTACCAAGTAGCTGGTGGTACAGGTGCTGGTGTCTTTGCAGAAGCAAAATCACTCAACGAAAGCCGTCCTGAAAATGAAAAAGTTTGGGTTATCGGTGTTGACCGTGACCAAGAAGCAGAAGGTAAATACACTTCTAAAGATGGTAAAGAATCAAACTTTGTTCTTGTATCTACTTTGAAACAAGTTGGTACAACTGTAAAAGATATTTCTAACAAGGCAGAAAAAGGTGAATTCCCTGGTGGTCAAGTAATCGTTTACTCATTGAAAGATAAAGGGGTTGACTTGGTAGTAACAAACCTTTCAGAAGAAGGTAAAAAAGCTGTCGAAGATGCTAAAGCTAAAATCCTTGATGGAAGCGTAAAAGTTCCTGCAAAATAATGGATGGAAGTTATTTCTTAGGAAGCGGCCATCGGCCGCTTTTTAAGAGTTGAGACAAAGTCATTTTGTCTCAGTAAAGCTTGCTACTAGATAAACTAGCAAGTTTTATTGAAATAAAATAAGACTCTGAAAGGAAGAGCACATGGCACACGAAAATGTCATTGAGATGCGTGATATTACCAAGGTGTTTGGTGAATTTGTTGCCAACGACAAAATCAACCTGCACCTACGAAAAGGTGAAATTCATGCACTTTTAGGAGAAAATGGGGCTGGTAAGTCCACGCTCATGAACATGTTAGCAGGGCTTCTTGAACCAACCAGTGGTGAAATTGTGGTCAACAGTCAAGTTGTCAACCTCGACTCACCATCTAAAGCAGCTAGCTTGGGAATCGGAATGGTTCACCAGCACTTTATGTTGGTAGAAGCCTTCACAGTGGCTGAAAACATCATTTTAGGTAGTGAATTGACTAAAAATGGTGTGCTAGATATCGCTGGAGCTAGCAAAGAAATCAAGGCTCTTTCTGAACGTTATGGCTTAGCTGTTGACCCTTCTGCCAAGGTGGCAGACATCTCAGTTGGAGCCCAACAACGTGTAGAAATTTTAAAAACCCTTTATCGGGGGGCTGATATCCTTATCTTTGACGAACCAACGGCTGTCTTGACTCCATCAGAAATTGATGAGTTGATGGCTATTATGAAAAATCTTGTCAAAGAAGGTAAATCAATTATCTTGATTACCCACAAGTTGGACGAGATTCGCGCAGTTTCTGACCGCGTTACAGTTATCCGTCGTGGGAAATCAATTGAAACAGTCGAAATTGCAGGGGCTACTAATGCTGATTTGGCAGAAATGATGGTAGGACGTTCTGTTTCCTTTAAAACAGAGAAACAAGCCTCTCAACCAAAAGAAGTAGTCTTGTCAATCAAAGATTTGGTGGTCAATGAAAACCGCGGTGTCCCAGCTGTGAAAAATCTGTCCTTGGATGTTCGTGCTGGAGAGATTGTTGGTATTGCAGGGATTGATGGAAATGGTCAGTCTGAACTGATTCAAGCCATTACAGGTCTTCGCAAGGTTGAATCTGGTAGCATTGAGCTAAAAGGAGATTCAATTGTAGGCTTGCACCCACGACAAATTACAGAACTAAGTGTTGGGCACGTTCCAGAAGACCGCCACCGTGATGGCTTGATTTTGGAAATGATGATTTCTGAAAATATTGCCCTTCAAACCTACTATAAAGAACCACATAGTAAAAATGGAATTTTGAACTATTCAAATATTACTTCTTATGCTAAAGAGCTAATGGAAGAGTTTGATGTTCGTGCTGCCAGCGAATTTGTTCCTGCAGCTGCACTCTCAGGAGGAAATCAACAAAAAGCAATTATTGCTCGTGAAATTGATCGAGATCCTGATCTCCTTATCGTCAGCCAGCCAACTCGTGGGTTGGATGTCGGTGCCATTGAGTATATCCACAAACGCTTGATTGAAGAGCGTGATAATGGGAAGGCTGTCCTTGTTGTCAGCTTTGAACTAGATGAGATTTTGAACGTCTCAGACCGTATTGCCGTTATCCACGATGGTAAGATTCAAGGTATTGTATCACCAGAAACAACCAATAAACAAGAACTTGGTGTCTTGATGGCTGGTGGAAACTTGGGAAAGGAGAAGAGAGATGTCTAAAAAATTACAACAAATTTCGGTTCCCTTGATTTCTGTCTTCCTAGGAATTTTACTCGGGGCCATTGTCATGTGGATCTTCGGTTATGATGCTATTTGGGGCTACGAAGAATTGTTCTATACAGCCTTTGGTAGTCTACGCGGGATTGGAGAAATCTTCCGTGCTATGGGGCCTTTGGTCTTGATTGGTCTTGGCTTTGCTGTTGCCAGTCGTGCTGGTTTCTTTAACGTCGGACTTCCTGGTCAGGCTTTGGCTGGTTGGATTCTCAGTGGTTGGTTTGCCTTGTCGCATCCAGATATGCCACGTCCCTTGATGATTCTAGCAACTATCGTGATTGCCTTGATTGCTGGTGGGATTGTCGGAGCGATTCCAGGTATCCTTAGAGCTTTTCTAGGGACATCAGAGGTTATCGTAACCATCATGATGAACTACATTGTCTTGTATGTAGGAAATGCCTTTATCCATGCCTTTCCTAAAGACTTCATGCAAAGTACAGATTCGACGATTCGTGTTGGGGCTAACGCAACCTATCAGACACCTTGGTTGGCTGAGTTGACTGGTAACTCACGGATGAATATTGGTATTTTCTTTGCTCTCATTGCCGTTGCAGTCATTTGGTTCATGCTCAAGAAAACAACCCTTGGTTTTGAAATTCGTGCGGTTGGTCTTAATCCTCACGCATCAGAATACGCTGGTATTTCTGCAAAACGAACAATTATCCTCTCAATGATTATCTCAGGTGCCTTGGCTGGTCTTGGAGGAGCTGTTGAAGGTCTGGGAACCTTCCAGAACGTCTATGTTCAAGGGGCGTCATTAGCTGTCGGATTTAACGGGATGGCAGTTAGCCTGCTTGCAGCAAATTCACCAATTGGTATTCTCTTTGCAGCCTTCCTATTTGGTGTTCTCCAAGTTGGAGCTCCTGGTATGAATGCGGCGCAGGTGCCATCTGAGCTTGTCAGCATTGTAACAGCGTCTATTATCTTCTTTGTCAGTGTTCATTACCTTATCGAACGCTTTGTCAAACCGAAAAAACAAGTTAAAGGAGGTAAGTAAAGATGTCTATTACAACCTTGCTCACCCTCTTGGTGTCTTCTATGCTGATTTACTCAGCACCCCTCATATTTACAAGTATCGGTGGTGTTTTCTCTGAACGTGGTGGTGTGGTAAACGTCGGCCTTGAAGGAATTATGGTTATGGGTGCCTTTTCTGGAGTTGTCTTTAACCTTGAATTTGCAGAACAATTTGGAGCAGCAACTCCATGGCTATCTTTGATAGTTGCAGGATTGGTTGGTGGTCTCTTCTCTATCATCCACGCAGCAGCAACGGTTCATTTCCGTGCAGACCATGTTGTCAGCGGTACGGTATTGAACTTGATGGCGCCAGCCTTGGCTGTTTTCTTGGTTAAAGTCCTTTATAACAAAGGACAAACCGACAACCTAAGTCAGACTTTTGGACGCTTTGATTTCCCAGTCTTGGCAAATATCCCAGTTATCGGTGATATCTTCTTCAAGTCAACTAGTCTACTTGGTTATCTGGCCATTGCCTTCTCATTCCTTGCTTGGTTTATCCTCTTCAAGACTCGATTTGGTCTTCGTCTCCGCTCTGTCGGTGAACATCCTCAAGCAGCGGATACCTTGGGAATCAATGTCTACAAAATGAGATATTTAGGGGTTATCATTTCAGGTTTCCTAGGTGGAATTGGTGGAGCGATTTATGCTCAATCCATCTCAGTTAACTTCTCAGTGACAACTATTGTTGGACCTGGATTTATCGCCCTTGCCGCGATGATCTTTGGGAAATGGAATCCAATCGGAGCCATGCTTTCTAGTCTCTTTTTTGGACTTTCACAAAGTTTGGCTGTTATCGGTTCTCAATTGCCATTCCTACAAGGAGTGCCTGCGGTTTACCTTCAAATCGCACCTTACGTTTTGACAATTCTTGTCTTGGCAGCCTTCTTTGGGAAAGCAGTCGCACCAAAAGCAGATGGTATCAACTATATCAAATCAAAATAAGCATACAAAAAACGTCAGTACTGTTCAAACTGGCGTTTATTTTTTAGGATTTTGATGGGTTAAGTTTAATCCCCAAGGGACAAGATTTTCAGTTTTATTTTTGATACGTGTGATATTATCCTTATGCCGAATGATAATCAAACTAGCAAGTGCTAGGATAATAGCGATGAAGAGAGGGTCGTAGTTACTCAGGATAAAATCAAAAAGTGGAAAGAGTAGAACTCCGATGAAAGCCGCGACAGATGCTGTGACACTAGATAGCGAAATCATACTACCAAGATAGAGGGTTCCAAAGAAAACAACTGCTAGGTAGAGACAGAAGACAGGCGCAAATCCGAAAATCACTCCCGCACTGGTTGCGACAGCCTTACCACCCTTAAATCCTGCAAAGATAGGGAAGGTATGACCAATAACAGCCAAAAGTCCAAAGATGAGAGGCGAAACGCCTTGCAGATGAAAAATAATCGGAAGAAGTGTTGCTAGGGTTCCTTTGAAAAAATCAATTACAAAGGTCGCCATACCAGCTTTCTTACCTAAAATGCGAAAGGTATTAGTTGTCCCAGTGTTACCAGAACCATGTTCGCGCAGATTGATTTGAAAAAATACTTGTCCAATCCAGAGACCAGACGGAATCGAACCCAGCAGATAGGCTAGGATTAATAAAGCTATTGTAATCATACTCCTATTATATCATGAAATGGAGAAGAAAGGCAGAGAATCTCTTCTGAAATTGTCACATCGGAGAAAGAAAAATTTTGCAAAATCCTTAGAAAACCTGTAGAATAGTAAAGATGAACGAATAGGAGGTTCCTTGTGTCAAAAAAGGAAATCAATATTAACAATTATAATGATGATGCCATTCAGGTGCTAGAAGGGTTGGATGCGGTCCGAAAACGTCCAGGGATGTATATCGGATCGACCGATGGTGCTGGTCTCCACCACCTGGTCTGGGAAATCGTCGATAATGCTGTCGATGAGGCTTTGTCTGGATTTGGTGATCGTATTGATGTGACCATCAATAAAGATGGGAGTTTAACGGTTCAAGACCATGGACGTGGGATGCCGACAGGTATGCACGCTATGGGAATCCCAACAGTTGAGGTTATCTTTACCATCCTTCATGCCGGAGGAAAATTTGGTCAAGGTGGTTATAAGACATCAGGTGGTCTCCACGGGGTTGGATCTTCCGTTGTTAACGCTCTTTCAAGTTGGCTGGAAGTTGAAATTACCCGTGATGGTGCAGTTTACAAGCAACGTTTTGAAAATGGTGGCAAACCTGTTACGACCTTGAAGAAAATCGGTACAGCGCCTAAGTCTAAGACAGGTACCAAGGTTACGTTTATGCCTGATTCGACTATCTTTTCTACGACAGACTTCAAGTACAATACCATTTTAGAGCGCCTCAATGAATCAGCTTTTCTCTTAAAAAATGTGACCTTATCTCTGACGGACAAACGAACAGATGAAGCGATTGAATTCCACTATGAGAACGGGGTGCAGGACTTTGTTTCTTACCTCAACGAAGACAAGGAAACCTTGACGCCAGTCCTTTACTTTGAAGGTGAAGACAACGGTTTCCAAGTGGAAGTAGCTCTTCAGTACAATGATGGATTTTCAGATAATATTTTGTCCTTTGTCAATAACGTTCGCACCAAAGATGGTGGTACGCACGAGACAGGACTTAAGTCTGCCATTACCAAGGTTATGAACGACTACGCGCGTAAGACAGGTCTTCTCAAGGAAAAAGATAAAAACCTTGAAGGGTCAGATTACCGTGAAGGGTTAGCAGCTGTTCTTTCTATCTTGGTTCCTGAAGAACACCTCCAGTTTGAAGGTCAGACCAAGGACAAATTAGGCAGTCCACTAGCTCGTCCCGTTGTGGATGGCATTGTGGCGGATAAGTTGACCTTCTTCCTTATGGAAAATGGGGAATTGGCTTCTAATCTCATTCGCAAGGCTATCAAGGCGCGTGATGCTCGTGAAGCGGCTCGTAAGGCGCGTGATGAGAGCCGAAATGGGAAGAAAAATAAAAAAGACAAGGGCTTGCTTTCTGGAAAATTGACCCCAGCCCAGTCTAAGAATCCTGCAAAAAATGAACTTTATCTGGTCGAGGGGGACTCTGCCGGCGGTTCTGCCAAGCAAGGTCGTGACCGCAAGTTCCAGGCAATCTTGCCTCTTCGTGGTAAGGTTATCAATACAGCTAAAGCCAAGATGGCGGATATTCTCAAAAATGAGGAAATCAACACTATGATTTATACCATCGGTGCAGGTGTGGGAGCAGACTTCTCCCTTGAAGATGCCAACTATGACAAGATCATTATTATGACCGATGCGGATACAGACGGTGCCCATATCCAGACCTTGCTCTTGACATTTTTCTACCGTTACATGCGTCCGTTAGTTGAGGCAGGCCATGTTTATATCGCCCTCCCGCCTCTTTACAAGATGTCAAAAGGTAAAGGCAAGAAAGAAGAAGTGGCCTACGCATGGACAGACGGAGAACTTGAAGAACTCCGCAAGCAATTTGGAAAAGGTGCTATCCTACAACGCTACAAGGGACTTGGTGAGATGAATGCGGACCAGCTCTGGGAAACAACCATGAATCCAGAAACTCGTACCCTCATCCGTGTCACCATTGAAGATCTAGCACGCGCTGAACGTCGTGTCAATGTCCTTATGGGGGATAAAGTCGAACCGCGTCGTAAGTGGATTGAGGACAATGTTAAGTTTACGCTGGAAGAAGCGACAGTGTTTTAAGTCAGTTTTTAATGAATAGGTATCAACATGAGAGATGAAACAGAAATGCTAGATCTGATTTTACAAACTGCCAAAACTTTACAAGTCAAAGCTGTCGCCATGTCTGGTTCACGAACTGATACAAAAGCACCAAAAGATGAGTTTCAAGACTACGATGTGGTCTATGTCGTGGATGATTTTGATAATCTGACGAGTGACCTTTATTGGCTAGACCAGTTTGGCAAACGCATTATTGAGCAAGAGATTGCTCTTGACCATCGTCGTCTAAATCTTATGCTTTTTGAAGACGGCAATCGGATAGATTTGACTCTTTGCCCAAAAGAGCACATCAAAGAGTGGGTGGATAGCGAAGCGGAATTCATAGTTTTAGAAGATAAGAAGGGCTTGTTTGAGTCATATTCTCCCAGTCCAAAGCGTTTCTGGATACATCCAGCTACTGAAACGGATTTTGAAAAGACCTGCAATGAATTTTGGTGGGTGTCAGCCTATGTGGTGAAGGGCATTCATCGGAACCACTTGGTCTATGCGACGGATCATCTCTATGGAATTTGCCAACAAGAATTGCTCAAGCTTTTAGCTTGGCAAGTGGCAGCAGATAAGGGAACGGTCGATGTTGGCAAGAACTACAAGTACCTCTTTCAGTATTTGCCTGCTGAGAAAGAGAAAGAATTCTCAAATCTGCTTGATTTTTCAAGTATAGAGAAACTCAGCCAGTCTTTATTGGCTACGATGCAACTTTTCCATAGAGAAGCTCAAAGACTTGCTCAAAAGCTGGGCTTTGACTACGATAAAGAAGTGGCTGAGAAGATGATTGAGTATGCTGAGGAGAGACTTCTTAATCGCTAACTAACTAAAGACCTTAATTTAAAAGATTAAACTATAGAAAGGGTCGTTTGGTTATTTGTAGTAATTGAACACGGGACTAATTCCCGTAAAATATCTTTTACTGTATAAAAAACTACTCTATATTCTTTGAAAGGAGTTGAACACGCCCTCAATGCTGGGTGAAAAAGATAAATTCTCTTGCGAACATCGCTCGCTTTAAGAATTTTCTATTTTCACTTGATATTTTACGGGCTTTGTATCCTATATGAGTAACATTCAAAATATGTCCTTGGAGGACATCATGGGAGAGCGTTTTGGTCGCTACTCCAAATACATTATTCAAGACCGGGCTTTGCCAGACATTCGTGATGGATTGAAGCCGGTTCAGCGTCGTATTCTTTATTCTATGAATAAGGATGGCAATACTTTTGACAAGAGCTACCGCAAGTCTGCTAAGTCTGTCGGTAACATCATGGGGAATTTTCACCCACACGGGGATTCTTCTATCTATGATGCCATGGTTCGTATGTCACAGGACTGGAAGAACCGTGAGATTCTAGTTGAAATGCACGGTAATAACGGTTCTATGGACGGCGATCCGCCTGCGGCGATGCGTTATACCGAGGCACGTTTGTCTGAAATTGCTGGTTATCTTCTTCAAGATATCGAGAAAAAGACAGTTCCTTTTGCTTGGAACTTTGATGATACCGAGAAAGAACCAACGGTCTTACCAGCAGCCTTTCCAAATCTCTTGGTAAATGGATCGACTGGTATTTCGGCTGGTTATGCCACAGATATTCCACCTCATAATTTGGCTGAGGTCATCGATGCAGCGGTTTACATGATTGACCATCCAACTGCCAAGGTAGACAAACTCATGGAATTCTTGCCTGGACCAGATTTTCCGACAGGAGGGATTATTCAGGGCCGTGATGAAATCAAGAAGGCCTATGAAACAGGAAAAGGGCGCGTGGTCGTTCGTTCTAAGACCGAAATTGAAAAGCTAAAAGGTGGTAAGGAACAAATCGTTATCACTGAGATTCCTTATGAAATCAACAAGGCCAATATGGTTAAAAAAATCGATGATGTCCGTGTCAATAACAAGGTGGCAGGGATTGCTGAGGTTCGTGATGAGTCTGACCGTGATGGTCTTCGTATCGCTATTGAGCTAAAAAAAGATGCCAATACGGAGCTTGTTCTCAACTACCTATTTAAGTACACCGACCTACAAATCAATTACAACTTTAACATGGTGGCGATTGATAATTTCACGCCTCGTCAGGTTGGGATTGTTCCAATCCTGTCTAGCTACATCGCCCACCGTCGTGAAGTGATTCTGGCACGTTCCCGCTTTGACAAGGAAAAGGCTGAGAAACGTCTCCATATCGTCGAAGGTTTGATTCGTGTGATTTCGATCTTGGATGAAGTCATTGCCCTTATCCGAGCTTCTGAGAACAAGGCTGATGCCAAGGAAAACCTCAAGGTCAGTTATGATTTTACGGAAGAACAGGCTGAGGCTATTGTTACCTTGCAACTGTACCGTTTGACCAATACAGACGTAGTTGTCTTGCAGGAAGAAGAAGCAGAACTTCGTGAGAAGATTGCCATGCTTGCGGCTATTATCGGTGATGAGCGGACTATGTACAATCTCATGAAGAAAGAACTTCGTGAGGTTAAGAAGAAGTTTGCGACTCCGCGTTTGAGTAGCATAGAAGACACTGCGAAAGTAATCGAGATTGATACAGCTAGTCTGATCGCCGAGGAAGATACCTACGTCAGCGTGACCAAGGCAGGTTACATCAAGCGTACCAGCCCACGTTCCTTTGCGGCTTCCACTCTGGAAGAAATTGGCAAACGTGATGATGACCGTCTCATCTTTGTTCAATCTGTCAAGACAACCCAGCATCTTTTGATGTTCACTACCCTTGGAAATGTCATTTATCGACCAATTCATGAATTAGCAGATACTCGTTGGAAGGATATCGGTGAGCATCTGAGCCAAACCATTACAAACTTTGAAACTAACGAAGAAATCCTTTATGTGGAAGTCGTGGATCAGTTTGATGATGCGACAACCTACTTTGCGGCGACTCGTTTCGGTCAAATCAAGCGTGTAGAACGCAAAGAATTCTCTCCATGGCGGACCTATAAATCTAAGTCTGTCAAGTATGCTAAGCTCAAAGACGAGACAGACCAGATTGTAGCAGTGGCTCCGATTAAACTGGATGATGTTCTCTTGATTAGCCAAAATGGTTATGCCCTTCGTTTCAATATCGAAGAGGTACCAGTTGTCGGTGCTAAGGCTGCAGGTGTCAAAGCTATGAACCTGAAAGCAGATGATGTCCTCCAATCTGCCTTTATCTGTAACACCTCATCCTTCTACCTCTTGACTCAGCGTGGAAGTTTGAAACGTGTTTCTATTGACGAAATTCCGGCAACTAGCCGTGCAAAACGTGGGTCACAAGTCTTGCGTGAGCTAAAAAATAAACCGCATCGTGTCTTCTTAGCAGGAGCGGTTGCAGAACAAGGCTTCGTTGGTGACCTCTTTAGTACAGAAGTGGATGGGAACGATCAAACTCTGATTGTTCAATCTAACAAAGGTACAATCTATGAAAGTCGACTACAAGACTTGAACCTGTCAGAACGCACTAGCAACGGAAGCTTTATATCAGACACCATTTCTGATGAAGAAGTTTTTGACGCTTATCTTAAAGAAGTATTTACAGAAGCCAAATAAGTGAAATGAAGAATCAGTTCTCAGAGCTGGTTCTTTTTATTGAAGAAATTTTCTGAAAATTACAAAATATACTTGCTATTTTAGAAAAATAGTGTAGAATAAAAGAAATAGGTTTTTAGAATAAGGAGTGGAATATGACAGTAACGATTGATTGGGAAAATCTCGGTTTTTCCTATATGAAATTACCTTATCGCTATATTGCTCATTTTAAAAATGGACAATGGAATCAAGGAGAGCTTACAGAGGATGCAACTTTGCATATTTCAGAGTCTTCTCCAAGTCTTCACTATGGACAACAAGCATTTGAAGGTTTGAAAGCTTATCGTACTAAGGATGGCAGTGTTCAACTGTTCCGTCCTGATGAAAACGCCAAACGTCTGCAACGTACATGTGACCGTCTCTTGATGCCACAAGTTCCGACAGAAATGTTTGTAGAAGCTTGTAAGGCAGTTGTTCGTGCGAATGAAGAATATGTACCTCCATACGGAACAGGTGGAACCCTTTATCTTCGTCCTCTTTTGATTGGTGTCGGAGATATTATTGGGGTTAAACCAGCAGAAGAGTATATTTTCACCATCTTTGCCATGCCAGTTGGTAATTACTTTAAAGGCGGTTTGGTTCCAACCAACTTCTTGATTCAGGATGAATACGACCGTGCAGCGCCAAATGGTACAGGTGCAGCTAAAGTTGGTGGGAACTATGCTGCCAGTCTCTTGCCAGGGAAATTGGCCAAGTCACGTCATTTCTCAGATGTTATCTATTTAGACCCATCAACTCATACAAAGATTGAAGAAGTCGGATCAGCTAACTTCTTTGGAATTACAGCTGATAATGAATTTGTAACACCATTGAGTCCATCTATCTTGCCATCTATTACCAAGTACTCTTTGCTTTACTTGGCAGAACATCGCTTGGGCTTAACTCCTATTGAGGGGGATGTCCCGATTGATAACCTTGACCGTTTTGTAGAGGCAGGTGCCTGTGGTACAGCAGCGGTTATTTCTCCAATTGGTGGAATTCAGCACGGTGATGATTTCCATGTTTTCTATAGTGAAACAGAAGTAGGTCCTGTGACTCGTAAATTATATGATGAATTGACAGGAATTCAGTTTGGTGATATTGAAGCGCCAGAAGGTTGGATTGTAAAAGTAGATTAAAATAAACTAAAGGAGATTTTTTATGAAATCGAAAAAGTGGCTCTTAACAGCAGGAGTGGTCCTGAGCACAACAGCTCTTTTAGTAGCTTGTGGAAAAGCTGATAAAGAAGCAGATGCACCGACAACATTTTCATATGTCTATGCAGTAGATCCTGCGTCTTTGGACTATAGTGTAGCGACTCGTACATCTACAACAGATGTCATCGGGAACGTGGTTGATGGATTGATGGAAAACGACCAATACGGAAATGTTATCCCTTCCTTGGCTGAAGATTGGTCTGTGTCTAAAGATGGTTTGACTTATACCTATAAACTTCGTAAAGGAGTTAAATGGTACACATCAGAAGGCGAAGAATATGCAGAAGTAACAGCCCATGACTTTGTAACAGGATTAAAACACGTAGCTGACGGTAAGTCAGACGGTGTCTCTCTCATCCAAAATTCAATTAAGGGCTTGGATGCCTACATGACTGGTGAGACCAATGATTTCTCTACAGTTGGTGTTAAGGCCTTGGACGATTATACAGTTGAATATACCCTAAACAAACCAGAAAGTTTCTGGAACTCTAAAGTTACAACAGCGACAATGTTGCCTGTAAATGAAGAGTTTTTGAAGGCATCAGGTAAAGATTATGGAGCAGTTACTCCAGCAGGGATTCTTTACAATGGTCCTTATATCTTGAAGACCTTGACGTCTAAATCGTTAATTGAATACGAGAAAAACCCAAATTACTGGGATAAAGAAAAGGTAAAGATCGAAAAGATTAAATTGACTTACTACGATGGTTCTGATCAGGAATCGTTGATTCGTAGCTTCTCTTCTGGTGCCTATACGACAGCCCGTCTCTTCCCAAGTAGCTCAAACTTTGCTTCTACTTTGGAACAATACGGAGATAAAATCACTTATAGCCCACAGGACTCAAGTAGTTATTACTTCACCTTTAACGTAAATCGTCAGTCATATAATAAAACTGCGAAAACAAGTGAAGAACAAAAGACTTCTACAAAAGAAGCTATGCTTAATAAGGACTTCCGTCAGGCTATCAACTTTGCCTTCAACCGCCATTCTTATGCTGCCCAGCTAAATGGTGAAGACGGTGCGGACAAGATTATTCGTAACAGTCTCGTTCCAGATAACTTTGTGCAAGCAGGTGGTAAAAACTTTGGTCAAATCGCTCAAGCAGAGTTGGTGAACTATGGTGACCAATGGAAAGGTGTTGAGCTAGTTGACGGTAAGGATTCTATCTACAATCCTGACAAGGCTAAAGCTGCTTTCGAAAAAGCTAAGAAAGACTTGGAATCTAAAGGGGTAACATTCCCAATTCACTTGGATGTCCCAGTTGAACAAACAGATACCATCGCCGTTCAACAAAGCAACTCTTTCAAACAGTCAATCGAATCAACTCTTGGTGCTGAAAATGTTATCATCGACGTTCTTCAAATGACAGATAATGAAAAGGAAACAATCACTTCTCAAGCGCGTGTTCCTTCTCAAAAAGACTATGATTTGAACAGTACAGGATGGGCTCCAAGTTATCAAGACCCAGCATCTTACTTGAATATCATGGATCCTAAATCAGGTTCTGCCATGAAGCACCTCGGTATTACTAAAGGGAAAGATAAGGATGTTGTAGCTAAACTTGGTTTGGACCAATATAAGAAATTATTGGATGATGCAGATTCAGAAACTACAAATCTTGAAGAACGCTATGAAAAATATGCCAAGGCTCAAGCTTGGTTGACAGACAGTTCATTATTGATGCCGACAGCCTCATCTGGTGGTTCTCCAGTTGTAAGTAATGTAGTGCCATTCTCAAAACCATACTCACAAGTTGGTATTAAGGGTGACCCATATATCTTTAAAGGAATGAAATTGCAAAAAGATATCGTTACGACAAAAGAATATGAAGAAGCACTGAAAAAATGGCAAAAAGAAAAATTGGAATCAAACGGTAAGTACCAAAAAGAACTAGAAAAACACATTAAATAAAGTAGAAAACTCTATATCAGACTCGGAATGATATAGAGTTTTTTCTTGCTAGTTTTAGGATTTTCTTGTAAAATAGAAAAAGTGAAGAGAGGTATGAAATGAGTAAGAAAGATAAAAAAATTGAAATTCAAGTAGCAGATGCTAAAGTCAATGTAGGAAAAGACAGTTTTGAAGGTTATACATTGACCATTGGTAAAAAAGTTATCGGAGAAATTGCCGAATTAGATGGACAATTTGCCATCATAAAGAATGGGAATGTCGATAGTTTTTATAAAAAATTGGAAAAAGCTGTGGAAATTTTGATTGAAAATTATAATTTAGCAAAATAAGTCTTGTTTTTTTGAAATTTTCATGATATAATAGTCCATGTTGATTGTAGGAGAGATAGCGAAGAGGCTAAACGCGGCGGACTGTAAATCCGCTCCTTCGGGTTCGGGGGTTCGAATCCCTCTCTCTCCATTTCATCATTGGGGTATAGCCAAGCGGTAAGGCAAGGGACTTTGACTCCCTCATGCGTTGGTTCGAATCCAGCTACCCCAGTTCTTAGGTAATAATCAAGATAAAAAGCAAAATATCTTAGGGTATTTTATTTTTATAATTGAAAGACGTGAACGATATGAACATGTCCTTGCGGGTGCTTAGGAAAAAAATTATAAGTATGTCAAGTTTAAGAAAAACTTGATTGTTGGAGGATTTTTTAGATGAACGAATTTGAAGATTTGCTAAATAGCGTTAGCCAAGTTGAGACTGGTGATGTTGTTAGTGCTGAAGTATTGACAGTTGATGCGACTCAAGCTAACGTTGCAATCTCTGGAACTGGTGTTGAAGGTGTCTTGACTCTTCGCGAATTGACAAACGATCGCGATGCAGATATCAATGACTTTGTTAAAGTAGGAGAAGTATTGGATGTTCTTGTACTTCGTCAAGTAGTTGGTAAAGATACTGATACAGTTACATACCTTGTATCTAAAAAACGCCTTGAAGCTCGCAAAGCATGGGACAAACTTGTTGGTCGCGAAGAAGAAGTTGTTACTGTTAAAGGAACTCGTGCCGTTAAAGGTGGACTTTCAGTAGAATTTGAAGGTGTTCGTGGATTTATCCCAGCTTCAATGTTGGATACTCGTTTCGTACGTAACACTGAGCGTTTTGTAGGTCAAGAATTTGATGCTAAAATCAAAGAAGTTGACGCTAAAGAAAACCGCTTCATCCTTTCACGTCGTGAAGTTGTTGAAGCAGCTACAGCAGCAGCTCGTGCTGAAGTATTCGGTAAATTGGCTGTTGGTGATGTAGTAACTGGTAAAGTTGCACGTATCACAAGCTTCGGTGCTTTCATCGACCTTGGTGGTGTTGATGGATTGGTTCACTTGACTGAATTGTCACATGAACGTAACGTTTCACCAAAATCAGTTGTAACTGTTGGTGAAGAAATTGAAGTGAAAATTCTTGATCTTAACGAAGAAGAAGGACGCGTATCACTTTCACTTAAAGCAACAACACCTGGACCATGGGATGGCGTTGAGCAAAAATTGGCTAAAGGTGATGTAGTAGAAGGAACAGTTAAACGTTTGACTGACTTCGGTGCATTTGTTGAAGTATTGCCAGGTATCGATGGACTTGTTCACGTATCACAAATTTCACACAAACGTATTGAAAATCCAAAAGAAGCTCTTAAAGTTGGTCAAGAAGTTAAAGTTAAAGTTCTTGAAGTTAACGCAGATGCAGAGCGCGTATCACTTTCTATTAAAGCTCTTGAAGAGCGTCCAGCTCAAGAAGAAGGACAAAAAGAAGAAAAACGTGCTGCTCGTCCACGTCGTCCAAAACGTCAAGAAAAACGTGATTTCGAACTTCCAGAAACACAAACAGGATTCTCAATGGCTGACTTGTTCGGTGATATCGAACTTTAATCAAATTGAAAATTCACAAAATCCTTTGTTTACTAAACAAGGGATTTTTCTTTTGTCTGTAAGCCTTTTTTGATATAATAGTTCTATGTTAGAATCAGAAAAACAATCACGTTATCAAATGTTAAATGAGGAGTTCTCTTTTTTATTGGAAGGTGAAACCAATGTTTTGGCTAATCTTTCCAACGCCAGTGCTCTTCTAAAATCATGCTTTCCTAATACCGTATTTGCAGGCTTTTATCTGTTTGATGGAAAGGAATTGGTTTTAGGTCCTTTCCAAGGTGGTGTTTCCTGCATCCGTATTGCACTTGGAAAAGGTGTTTGTGGGGAGGCAGCTCACTTTCAGGAAACTGTTCTAGTTGGTGATGTAACAACTTATCCCAACTATATTTCTTGTGATAGTCGAGCTAAAAGTGAAATTGTTGTTCCGATGGTTAAGAATGGTCAATTACTTGGAGTTCTGGATCTGGATTCTTCAGAGATTGATGATTATGATGCTATGGATCGAGATTATTTGGAACAATTTGTCGCTATTTTGCTTGAAAAGACAGAATGGGACTTTACAATGTTTGGGGAGAAAGCCTAATGTATCAAGCACTTTATCGAAAATATAGAAGTCAAAACTTCTCCCAGTTGGTTGGACAGGAAGTTGTGGCTAAGACTCTTAAACAAGCAGTAGAGCAAGAGAAAATAAGTCATGCCTATCTTTTTTCTGGTCCACGGGGAACGGGAAAAACCAGTGTAGCCAAGATTTTTGCCAAAGCTATGAACTGTCCAAATCAAGTGGGTGGTGAACCTTGTAATAACTGCTATATTTGCCAAGCAGTGACAGATGGTAGTTTAGAAGATGTCATTGAAATGGATGCGGCCTCTAATAATGGGGTTGATGAAATTCGTGAAATTCGTGATAAATCTACCTACGCCCCTAGTCTTGCTCGTTATAAGGTTTATATCATAGATGAGGTTCACATGCTGTCTACAGGAGCTTTTAATGCCCTCCTAAAGACGCTGGAAGAGCCAACACAGAATGTGGTCTTTATTTTGGCCACTACTGAATTGCACAAAATTCCTGCTACGATTCTATCCCGTGTGCAACGTTTTGAGTTTAAATCGATTAAGACACAGGACATTAAGGAACATATCCACTATATCTTAGAAAAAGAAAATATCAGTTCTGAACCAGAGGCTGTGGAAATCATTGCCAGACGTGCTGAAGGTGGAATGCGAGATGCCTTGTCTATTTTGGATCAAGCCCTGAGTTTGACACAGGGAAACGAGCTGACGACTGCCATCTCTGAAGAAATTACTGGGACAATTAGTCTATCAGCCTTGGATGATTATGTGGCTGCCTTGTCTCAACAGGATGTTCCAAAGGCCCTAGCATGCTTGAATCTTCTTTTTGACAATGGTAAGAGCATGACTCGTTTTGTGACCGACCTTTTGCACTATTTAAGAGATTTGTTAATTGTTCAAACAGGTGGAGAAAACACTCATCATAGTCCAGTTTTTGTAGAAAATTTGGCACTTCCTCAAGAAAATCTGTTTGAAATGATTCGCTTAGCGACGGTGAGTTTAGGGGATATTAAGTCTAGTTTGCAGCCCAAGATTTATGCTGAGATGATGACCATCCGTTTAGCGGAGGTTAATCCTGAACTGTCTCTTTCAGGGGCGGTTGAAAGTGAAATTTCTGCACTGAGACAGGAAATTGCCCGTCTCAAACAAGAACTCGCAAATGTGGGCACTGTACCAAAACCAACTAGTCCAGTACCTACCCGTCCAGCAGCGAGCAAGACCGTCTATCGTGTGGATCGCAATAAGGTTCAATCGATCCTACAAGAGGCCGTTGAAAATCCTGATTTAGCACGTCAAAATCTGATTCGCTTGCAGAATGCCTGGGGAGAGGTGATTGAAAGTCTTGGAGGTCCTGATAAGGCTCTGCTAGTTGGTTCTCAACCAGTTGCGGCCAATGAACACCATGCTATTCTTGCTTTTGAGTCTAACTTCAATGCTGGTCAAACCATGAAACGGGACAATCTCAACACCTTGTTTGGCAATATCCTCAGTCAGGCTGCAGGTTTTTCACCTGAGATTTTAGCCATTTCCATGGAGGAATGGAAAGAAGTTCGCGCAGCCTTTTCAGCCAAAGCCAAATCTACTCAACCTGAAAAAGAAGTAGAAGAAGAAAGTCTGATTCCAGAAGGATTTGAATTTTTGGCTGATAAAGTGAAGGTAGAGGAAGACTAAAGAAAGATTTCATGATACAATAAGTTTATGAATAGACAACAATTTATTATCATCGCGCTGTTTACAGCTGCTGAGACCTATTTTTTCAATGAAGCCTGGATGACTGGTCGTTATATTATGGCAGCCTTTTGGGCTATTTTGCTCTTTAGAAATTTCCGAGTTAGTTACTTGATGGGCAAGATTGTAGATGTCATTGACCAGCATTTAAAAGGAAAAGACTAGTCCTCAGCTTCTAGACAAAATCAAAGCCTTTTAGGCTTTTTTTTGTTATACTATAAAAGTATATTTATTGACCTTTTACCGTATTTTCTAGGGAAATCAAGTATGTTTCTAGTAAGTACTGTAAAGGCCTTGAAAAAGAAAGGAACTATCATGTCAGTATTAGAGATTAAAGATCTTCACGTTGAGATTGAAGGAAAAGAAATTTTAAAAGGGGTTAACCTGACCCTGAAAACAGGAGAAATCGCTGCTATCATGGGGCCAAATGGTACTGGTAAATCAACTCTTTCAGCCGCTATCATGGGAAATCCAAACTATGAGGTTACCAAAGGTGAAGTCTTGTTTGACGGCGTAAACATCCTTGAATTGGAAGTTGACGAGCGTGCGCGTATGGGACTTTTCCTTGCTATGCAATACCCATCAGAAATTCCTGGTATTACTAACGCTGAGTTTCTTCGTGCAGCCATGAATGCTGGTAAAGAAGATGATGAGAAGATTTCAGTTCGCGAGTTCATCACTAAGCTAGATGAAAAAATGGAATTGCTTAATATGAAAGAAGAAATGGCTGAGCGTTACCTCAACGAAGGCTTCTCTGGTGGTGAGAAAAAACGTAATGAAATTCTTCAACTTTTGATGTTGGAACCAACATTTGCCCTTTTGGATGAGATTGACTCTGGTCTTGATATTGATGCCCTTAAAGTTGTTTCTAAAGGTGTTAATGCTATGCGTGGTGAAGGCTTTGGTGCTATGATTATCACTCACTACCAACGTCTTTTGAACTATATCACACCAGACGTGGTACACGTGATGATGGAAGGTCGTGTTGTCCTTTCTGGTGGTCCAGAATTGGCTGCGCGTTTGGAACGCGAAGGATACGCAAAATTAGCTGAAGAACTTGGCTATGACTACAAGGAAGAATTGTAATTCCCTCGTGTCTTTTAGGAGAAGTAAATGACTAAAGAAAATATTAAACTTTTTTCAGAAATGCACGCTGAACCAAGCTGGTTGGCTGACCTCCGTCAAAAAGCTTTTGACAAGATTGAGACTTTGGAATTACCAGTTATTGAGCGTGTCAAATTTCACCGTTGGAATCTGGGTGATGGAACGATTACAGAAAGTGAGCCATCAGCAAATGTTCCAGATTTCACTGCACTAGATAATCACTTGAAGTTGGTGCAAGTAGGAACTCAAACTGTTTTTGAGCAAACTCCAGTTGAGTTAGCTGAACAGGGAGTCGTCTTTACAGATTTTCACTCAGCTTTAGAAGAAATTCCAGAGCTTATTGAGGAATTCTTCATGTCATCTGTTAAGTATGACGATGACAAGTTGGCAGCCTACCATACAGCTTATTTCAACAGTGGTGCTGTTCTCTACATTCCTGATAATGTTGAGATTAAAGAACCAATCGAAGGAATTTTCTACCAAGATAGTGATAGTGATGTGCCGTTTAACAAGCATATTATGATTATCGCTGGTAAAAATTCTAAGATTAGTTATCTGGAGCGTCTAGAGTCACGCGGTGAAGGAAGTGCCAAAGCAACTGCCAATATCACAGTAGAAGTCATTGCGCGTTCTGGTGCTCAAGTGAAGTTTGCTGCGATTGACCGTCTAGGTGAAAACGTCACTGCTTACATTAGCCGTCGTGGTAAATTAGGCAACGATGCAAGCATTGACTGGGCGATTGGTGTTATGAACGAAGGAAACGTCGTTGCTGACTTTGATAGCGACTTGATTGGTAATGGTAGTCATGCTGACCTTAAAGTGGTAGCTCTTTCAAGTGGTCGTCAGGTACAAGGGATTGATACCCGCGTAACCAACTATGGCTGCAACTCAATCGGAAATATCCTACAACATGGAGTTATTCTTGAAAAAGCAACCTTGACCTTCAACGGTATCGGGCACATTATCAAGGGGGCTAAGGGAGCAGATGCGCAACAAGAGAGCCGTGTTCTTATGCTGTCAGACCAAGCGCGTTCAGATGCCAATCCAATTCTTTTGATTGATGAAAATGACGTTACTGCAGGTCACGCGGCTTCTATCGGTCAGGTGGATCCAGAAGATATGTACTACCTCATGAGCCGTGGCTTGGACAAGGCGACTGCTGAGCGTTTGGTTGTTCGTGGTTTCCTTGGATCCGTTATCGTTGAAATTCCAGTCAAGGAAGTTCGTGATGAAATGATTGCAACAATCGAAGAAAAATTGTCAAAACGCTAAGGGGAAGCCTATGTTAGATGTAGAAGCGATTCGCAAGGATTTTCCAATTTTAGACCAGATTGTTAATGATGAACCATTGGTTTATTTGGACAATGCTGCGACGACACAAAAACCACTAGCTGTTCTTGAAACGATTAACCGCTACTATGAGCAGGACAATGCCAATGTTCATCGTGGGGTTCATACCTTGGCGGAGCGAGCGACTGCTTCCTATGAAGCTGCTCGTGAAACCATTGGTAAGTTTATCAATGCAGGCTCAACAAAGGAAGTTCTCTTTACCAGAGGAACGACAACCAGTCTGAACTGGGTAGCGCGTTATGCTGAGGAAGTCTTGACTGAGGGAGACCAGGTCTTGATTTCCGTCATGGAACACCATTCCAATATCATTCCTTGGCAGGAAGCCTGCCGCAAGACTGGAGCGGAGCTTGTCTATGTTTATCTCAAAGACGGATCTCTGGATATGGCTGACTTGCAGGTCAAATTAACTGACAAGGTCAAGTTTGTTTCGTTAGCTCACGCCTCAAATGTTCTTGGTGTGGTCAATCCAATCAAAGAAATTACTCAATTGGCCCACCAAGTGGGAGCTATCATGGTGGTGGATGGTGCTCAATCTACGCCTCATATGACGATTGATGTCCAGGATTTGGATGTGGACTTCTTTGCCTTTTCGGGTCACAAGATGGCGGGTCCAACTGGTATTGGTGTTCTTTACGGTAAAGAAAAGTATCTAGAACAAATGTCACCAGTAGAATTTGGTGGTGAGATGATTGATTTTGTCTATGAGCAATCTGCTAGTTGGAAGGAATTGCCTTGGAAATTCGAGGCAGGAACTCCTAACATGGCTGGTGCAATTGGACTTGCTGCGGCAGTGGATTATCTAGAAAAGATTGGTATGGATGCCATTGAAGCCCATGAACAGGAACTGATTGCATACGTCTATCCAAAACTGCAGGCGATTGAAGGATTGACTATTTACGGTTCGCAGGACTTGGCTCAACGTTCAGGTGTCATTGCCTTTAACCTAGGTGATCTTCATCCGCACGACCTTGCGACTGCTTTGGATTATGAAGGAGTGGCTGTTCGAGCAGGTCACCATTGTGCGCAACCTTTGCTCCAGTATTTGGATGTTCCAGCAACAGCTCGTGCAAGTTTTTATATCTATAATACAAAGGCAGATTGCGACAAGCTAGTCGATGCCTTACAAAAGACAAAGGAGTTTTTCAATGGCACTTTCTAAACTAGATAGCCTTTATATGGCAGTGGTAGCGGACCATTCGAAAAATCCACATCATCAAGGAAAGTTGGAAGATGCTGAACAAATCAGTCTCAACAATCCAACCTGTGGGGATGTCATCAACCTCTCTGTCAAGTTTGATGCAGAGGACCGTTTGGTAGATATTGCTTTTCTAAACTCAGGATGTACGATTTCAACTGCCTCTGCTAGTATGATGACAGATGCCGTTTTAGGCAAGACCAAACAAGAAATCTTAGAACTTGCGACCATTTTTTCTGAAATGGTTCAAGGGCAAAAAGATGAGCGTCAAGACCAACTTGGAGACGCAGCCTTCTTATCAGGCGTTGCAAAATTCCCTCAACGAATCAAGTGTGCAACCCTAGCTTGGAACGCCCTGAAGAAAACAATTGAAAATCAAGAAAACAAGTAAGGCAAGTTTCTTTTGTCTTATGAATCAGTAGAAATGAAGAATGAAAGAAAGGATATTATGGCTGAAGAAAGAGTAGAACCAAAACCAATTGACCTTGGTGAATATAAATTTGGTTTCCATGATGATGTAGAGCCTGTCCTATCGACAGGAAAAGGATTGAATGAAGATGTCATTCGTGAACTATCAGCTGCAAAGGGAGAACCTGAGTGGATGCTAGAATTCCGTTTGAAGTCTTATGAAACCTTCAAAAAAATGCCCATGCAAACTTGGGGAGCAGACTTGTCAGAGATTGATTTTGATGACTTGATCTACTACCAAAAACCATCTGATAAACCAGCTCGTTCATGGGATGAGGTTCCTGAAAAAATTAAAGAAACCTTTGAACGTATCGGGATTCCTGAAGCTGAGCGTGCTTATCTAGCTGGTGCCTCTGCCCAGTATGAGTCAGAAGTGGTTTACCACAACATGAAGGAAGAGTTCCAAAAATTGGGGATTATCTTTACAGATACGGATTCTGCCCTCAAGGAATACCCAGACTTGTTTAAACAATACTTTGCTAAGTTGGTACCGCCAACAGATAACAAATTGGCTGCCCTTAACTCAGCAGTATGGTCTGGTGGAACCTTTATCTACGTACCAAAAGGGATCAAGGTAGATATCCCACTTCAAACTTACTTCCGTATCAATAACGAAAATACTGGTCAGTTTGAACGTACCTTGATTATCGTTGATGAGGGAGCAAGTGTTCATTATGTAGAAGGATGTACAGCTCCAACTTATTCAAGTAACAGCTTGCATGCTGCCATCGTAGAAATCTTTGCCTTAGATGGTGCTTATATGCGTTATACAACCATCCAAAACTGGTCTGATAACGTCTATAACTTGGTTACAAAACGTGCGAAGGCTCAAAAGGATGCCACGGTTGAGTGGATTGATGGAAACTTGGGTGCCAAGACAACTATGAAATACCCATCTGTTTACCTAGATGGAGAAGGGGCACGTGGTACCATGCTTTCTATTGCCTTTGCTAATGCAGGCCAACACCAGGACACTGGTGCCAAGATGATCCATAATGCTCCACATACTAGCTCCTCTATCGTTTCTAAATCAATCGCTAAAGGCGGAGGAAAGGTTGACTACCGTGGACAAGTAACCTTTAATAAAAACTCTAAGAAATCTGTCTCTCACATCGAATGTGATACCATTATCATGGATGACTTGTCAGCATCAGATACCATTCCATTTAATGAAATTCACAACTCACAAGTCGCTTTGGAACACGAAGCTAAGGTATCTAAGATTTCAGAAGAGCAACTCTATTACCTCATGAGCCGTGGATTGTCAGAATCTGAGGCAACTGAGATGATTGTTATGGGATTTGTAGAGCCATTTACAAAGGAGCTTCCAATGGAATATGCTGTTGAGCTGAACCGTTTGATTAGCTATGAAATGGAAGGATCAGTTGGGTAAAATTTGTTTTTATACTCTTCGAAAATCTCTTCAAATCACGTCAGCTTTATTTACAACCTCAAAGCGGTGCTTTGAGCAACCTACGACTAGCTTCCTGGTTTGTTCTTTGATTTTCATTGAGTATTAGATTTACTCAAAATCAAGGATTTTGAAGATGAACTTGTAACAAAAAAATCGCGGTTTAAAATCGCGATTTTTTTATAATTTTTCGTTGATAAATCGGATAAACTGATTCCACCAAACTTTTATGAAGAAAGCTTTTTCAACTTTCTTCTCCGCTACCATTTCGAAACTAGGACGTTCTGTGGTAATGTAACCTTGACCAATCAAGTCCTTGTCTTCATAAGTCAAATGTCCAACCACTGTTCCGGCTTCAAGTGGTGCTGGGATTGCTTTAGAATCAGGTGTGAATTGAACAGATTGGGAAGATTGACTTCCAACACGTTCAATTAAAGAGATATCATCTTTGGCAACGGCGGTGACCGTATCTTCTTTTCCATCTTGTACAGGAGCTTTGCTATCTTGGTAGGCATCCCCTTTTTGAACGATTTTGCGAAGTGTGAATGTAGAAGAAATATAATCCATTAGTGAAGATGTAGCTGTAAAACGAGCGTAAGGATTATTATCTTGATGCTCTGCATTTAAAACAACTGTGATAACCCTCATCCCTTTTTCGACAGTAGTACCCACAAAAGATTCACCAGCTTTGTCTGTTGTTCCTGTCTTGAGTCCGTCAAAACCACCTCGATGAGCAGGCATGCCTTCTAACATATAGTTAGTAGAAGTGATTGTCATTCCAGCAAAAGTAGAAGACGGTTTTTTGGTGATTTCCAAGACTTGTGGGTACTTTTTGATGAGGTTACGAGCAACGATAGCAACATCATAAGCACTGAGCTTGTTTTCATCATCTTTTTTAGAGCCTGGGTAAATGTTATCCCCAAGAGTCTCATTGTTCAGACCAGTTGTATTGACAACAGTAGCATCCTGAATTCCCCATTCCAAGAGTTTTGCCCGCATCATATCGACGAAGTCTTTCTCTGAGCCAGCAATTTTCTCTGCTAAGGCAATAGCAGCACTGTTAGCACTAGATACTAGGGTTGCTTCAAGTAGTTGTTCGACGGTATAATTACGAGCCTCCATAGGAACATTACTTGCTTCAGAATTTGTCGTTAACTTATAAGGATAGTCAGAAATATCTACTGGGGTAGATAGTGTAATACTTCCATTTTCCAAGGCTTCATAGACAAGATAGACCGTAATCAATTTTGTGATGGAAGCAATTTCGACAGGCTGGGTTGCATCTTTCTCATAGAGAATTTTACCAGTATTTGCTTCAACAGCAATTGCATGTTTAGCAGCAATATTAAAATCTTGAGCAGCAACAGTAGATGCAGATCCAATAAGGGATAGGCTTAATAGAGTTAAAATTATTTTTTTCATAGTAAGTTTATTCTAACATAAAGAAAAAAATATTCCCAGTTTCATGATATAAGAAAGAAGCTTTTTTGAAAGTATGGTAAAATAGATGAATGGAGGTACCTCATGTTTCGTAAGAATAAATTATTTTTTTGGACCAGTGAGATTTTACTATTAACCATCATCTTTTATTTATGGAGACAGATGGGTGGGATTATAACGCCTTTTGTAAGTGTCGCAAACACCATAATGATTCCCTTTCTTCTAGGTAGTTTTTTATATTATTTAACAAATCCCTTTGTTAGTTTTTTACAAAAGTATTTCAAAATTAATCGTATTATTGGTATTCTACTAACTTTGTGTGCCTTGGTTTGGGGGCTAGTTATTGGAGTAGTCTATCTCTTACCGATTTTGGTCAATCAGTTGACCAGCTTGATTGCGACTAGCCAGACTATCTACAGTCGTTTACAAGATTTGATTGTGGATTTATCTACTTATCCAGTCTTTCAAAATTTGGATATTCAAGCGAATATTCAACAATTAAATCTTTCTTATGTAGATATTTTACAAAATATACTAAATAGTGTGACGAATAGTGTCGGAAGTATCCTATCTGCGCTCTTTAGTACTGTTTTAATTATTATCATGACACCTGTATTTTTGGTTTATTTTTTGTTAGATGGTCACAAATTTTTACCGATGCTTGAACGTACTGTTTTAAAGAGAGATAAGCTACATATTGCAGGCCTATTAAAGAATTTGAATGCGACAATTGCTCGCTATATTAGTGGAGTCGCAATTGATGCGATTATTATTGGTTGTTTGGCCTTTATCGGATATAGCGTGATTGGTTTAAAATACGCTTTGGTCTTCGCTATCTTTTCAGGGTTAGCCAATCTCATTCCTTATGTGGGACCAAGTATTGGCTTGATTCCAATGATTATCGCTAATGTCTTTACTGATCCTCATAGAATGCTGATTGCAGTTGTTTACATGCTAATCATTCAACAAGTGGATGGAAATATCCTCTACCCTCGAATCGTTGGTGGTGTGATGAAGGTTCATCCAATTACGATTTTAGTATTACTTTTGTTATCAAGTAATATCTATGGTGTCATTGGTATGATTGTCGCTGTACCAACTTATTCTATCTTAAAAGAAATTTCTAAGTTCTTATCACGTTTGTATGAAAATCATAAAACAATGAAAGAACGAGAAAGAGAATTAGCTAAGTAAAAGTCAGGAAATTCCTGATTTTTCTTTTTCATTAAAGAAGTGATGGGAGTAGAAATTCCGTTTAGATTAGCAGATTAAGAATAATTCACAAAAACTTTGTAAAACACTTGCAATTTAGCTGAAATTTGATAAAATAGTAAGGAAAGTTAGACTGTATTGCCTACTGTCTATCTATAAAATATATTTTATTGGAGGCTTTTACTCAAATGGCAAAAGAAAAATACGATCGTAGTAAACCACACGTTAACATTGGTACTATCGGACACGTTGACCACGGTAAAACTACTTTGACAGCAGCTATCACAACTGTATTGGCACGTCGCTTGCCTTCAGCAGTTAACCAACCTAAAGACTATGCGTCTATCGATGCTGCTCCAGAAGAACGCGAACGCGGTATCACAATCAACACTGCGCACGTTGAGTACGAAACTGAAAAACGTCACTACGCTCACATCGACGCTCCAGGACACGCGGACTACGTTAAAAACATGATCACTGGTGCCGCTCAAATGGACGGAGCTATCCTTGTAGTAGCTTCAACTGACGGACCAATGCCACAAACTCGTGAGCACATCCTTCTTTCACGTCAGGTTGGTGTTAAACACCTTATCGTCTTCATGAACAAAGTTGACTTGGTTGACGACGAAGAATTGCTTGAATTGGTTGAAATGGAAATCCGTGACCTATTGTCAGAATACGACTTCCCAGGTGACGATCTTCCAGTTATCCAAGGTTCAGCTCTTAAAGCTCTTGAAGGTGACACTAAATACGAAGACATCGTTATGGAATTGATGAACACAGTTGATGAGTACATCCCAGAACCAGAACGTGACACTGACAAACCATTGCTTCTTCCAGTCGAAGACGTATTCTCAATCACTGGTCGTGGTACAGTTGCTTCAGGACGTATCGACCGTGGTATCGTTAAAGTCAACGACGAAATCGAAATCGTTGGTATCAAAGAAGAAATCCAAAAAGCAGTTGTTACTGGTGTTGAAATGTTCCGTAAACAGCTTGACGAAGGTCTTGCAGGGGACAACGTAGGTGTGCTTCTCCGTGGTATCCAACGTGATGAAATCGAACGTGGACAAGTTATCGCTAAACCAGGTTCAATCAACCCACACACTAAATTCAAAGGTGAAGTTTACATCCTTACTAAAGAAGAAGGTGGACGTCACACTCCATTCTTCAACAACTACCGTCCACAGTTCTACTTCCGTACAACTGACGTTACAGGTTCAATCGAACTTCCAGCAGGTACTGAAATGGTAATGCCTGGTGATAACGTAACTATCGACGTTGAGTTGATCCACCCAATCGCCGTTGAACAAGGTACTACTTTCTCTATCCGTGAAGGTGGACGTACTGTTGGTTCAGGTATGGTTACAGAAATCGAAGCTTAATTCGATTTAGTTCCCAGAAGAACAATTATTTAAGTCAGACACTAAAAGAATCTTGCATTGCGAGGTTCTTTTTTTCAGATATTGAACTAATACTCTTCGAAAATCAAATTCAACCCACGTCAGCGTCACCTTGCCGTACTCAAGTACAGCCTGCGGCTAGCTTCCTAGTTTGCTCTTTGATTTTCATTGAGTATAAAATTGAAGAATTGTACACAAAAAAGCTCCATACACCGGATGTGCATAGAGCAAAGGGGGCTTTATTTGATATAGAGTTCTTGATTTTTTAGGACAATTTCACGGACACTTGCAAAC
>CAUQTL010000009.1:0-30161 GCA_963521035.1 uncultured Streptococcus sp. | reverse complement strand
TCCCTACACCGTCTAAACTGCACAAAAAAGAGAGGACATGCCTCTCTTGGGGTTATAATTCTGCAATTTGATTTAGGTTTACTTCTGCAACTGTGTCATTACCAAACATAGAGATAATCATCTTCACTTTATTGTTATCAATCTCTATAATCTTACCAGTATAATCTGCAAAGGCACCATCAATAATACGTACAGTTTGACCAACTTCAACATCGATATCAAACTCTTGTACAGTTTGTCCCATAGAAACCAAGATATCACGGATTTCTTGTTCCAATAATGGAGTTGGTTTTGATCTATTTCCGTGAGATCCGACGAATCCTGTAACGTTTGGTGTGTTTCGAACAACAAACCAAGCTTCATCAGTCATCACCATTTCTACAAGAACATAACCTGGAAAGCGATTCTCTTCTACTTCTTTTCTCTTTCCATTTTTTTCAACTTGCACTGTTTGTGTTGGAATTTCAACGCGTAGAATATTATCCAACATATTGTAGGTTTGTGCACGTTGTAATAGATTTTCTTTTACCTTATTTTCATAACCAGAATAAGTTTGTAAAACAAACCACCCTTTATCAAAACTATCCATGATATTTCCTTTCATAATAGAAGATCTCTAGTGTAAATAACTCCACTAGCCTTCTAAAAAATGTTAATAAATCGAATCAAACCTGAAACAATCAACTGGTCAAAAATGTAAATAATTACTACAAAGAAAGCTGTGTATTCCATGATAGAACGAAAATCTCTCCAGCTTTCCTTGCGAGTTGGCCATGTTGTGTCTTTAAGAAGTCTAAAAATATCTCCAATAAAACGCATCGCTCTCTCCTATCTCGTTTCTCTGTGTGTAGTGTACTTACCACAATGTTTACAAAATTTATTTACTTCTAGTCGTGTTGGCTTGGGGTTTCCGCTGATCTTGATTGAATAGTTTCTCGAACCACAAACCGCACAAGCTAGGCTTGCTTTTTTTAGTGCCATAACGCCTCCATCTTATCTATTATAACAAGAAAGCTAGGCTTTGACAAGCATCTTAGCGAAATAGATTGACTACCGAATCCCATATTGTTTGAGCCTTTTCCTTAATCTTAGCATCCGAGATAGCCCGACTAGCCTCATCTACCAGATTTTGTGCACGACTTCTAATATCAGAAAGGCTATTATCCGCCTGATTTTCTTCATTACTCTGTACTTGATTTCTTGTATTGGCTGGTGCAATTCCATTTTGCTTATAAGCATTTTCAACCGTAAAGGTACTTCCTGGCGTATAAGGTAAAATGGTATTTGCAATGTTTCTAAAGACATGGGCTGCACCGTTTGAAGTAGATCCTGCTAGATAGTGGCTTTCATCAGTGGTAGGGAAACCAAGCCAGTGACTAATCACTACATCCGGAGTATAACCAATCACCCACTGGTCACTTGTGTATTCAGGATTGAAAACAGCTTCAGTTGTTCCAGTTTTTCCTGCCATGACATAATCTGCAGGAGATGAACTAATACCGGTACCGTTGGTAAATGTCCCCAACATCATACTGGTCATCTTATCAGCTACAGACTTATCAATCACCCGTTTTTGTGAATTTTTATGGCTCGCAATGACCTGACCACTAGCATTTTCAATTCTACTAATAAAATGAGCTTCCGGCATTAAACCTTCATTTGCAAAGGCAGCATATGCTTGAGCCATTTGCAGAGGGTTGGTTTCAACACCACTTCCCAAGGCGACACCAAGAACACGGTCGACCTTTTCCATATTGAGTCCAAATTTTTCTCCTGCCTCAAAAGCCTTATCAACACCCAAATCATTAACAGTGGCAACAGCAGGTAGATTAAGCGATTCTGCCAAGGCTTGATACATAGGAACTTCTCGACTCGTTTTGATCCCTGCATAGTTATCAACCTTATAGCTGTCATACTGCATGGTATGGTTATCCAACTGCTTATTCAAAGCCCAGCCAGCTTCAACTGCAGGCGTATAAACAACTAAAGGCTTAATTGTAGAACCAGGGCTACGTTTTGATTGAGTTGCATAGTTGAAATTCCGGAATCCAGTTTTATCATTGCCAGCAACCTGACCGACAACTCCACGAACTCCCCCTGTTTTCGGTTCGAGAGCTACACTTCCTGATTGAGCAAATGTTCCATCCTCTGCCCTCGGAAATAGCGATGTGTTTTCATAAACAACCTGCATATTTGCTTGGTAATTTTGGTCCAGCTCTGTGTAAATGCGGTAGCCATTATTGACAATCTCTTCCTCTGTTAGATTATACTTGGAAACAGCTTCATTAACAACCGCGTCAAAATAAGAGGGGTAGCGGTAATCCGAAATTTTTCCTTCATACTTATCTTGTAATTGCGAAGTCATATCAACTTCAACAGCTTCGGTTTCTTGATTTTTATCAATATATCCTGCTGCAACCATATTCTGCAAGACAGTATCGCGCCGATTGGTAGAATCTTCTACAGAATTCAAAGGATTATACAGTTCCGGCCCCTTTAGCATTCCTGCCAGAGTCGCAGCTTGATCCAGACTCACTTCTGACGCAGAAACTCCAAAGTATTTCTTACTCGCATCTTCTACACCCCACACACCATTTCCAAAATAAGCGTTGTTAAGATACATGGTTAGGATCTGATCTTTGCTATATTTTTTAGTCAATTCTAAAGCCAAGAAAAATTCTTTTGCTTTTCTCTCGACTGTTTGATCCTGTGACAAATAGGCGTTTTTAGCCAGCTGTTGGGTAATAGTAGAACCACCACCTGAACGTCCAGCAGTTACAATAGCCAAGAAGAAACGCCCATAGTTAATCCCGTCGTTTTTATAGAAAGAACGATCTTCTGTCGCAATAACAGCATTCTGCAAGTTTTTATTGATGTCAGTCAGTTCAACGTAGGTTCCCTTTTGACCAGACAAGGCACCTGCCTCCTTTTCTTCACGGTCAAAAATGATAGTCCGAGTTTTCAAGGCATTTTGCAAATCGTTAACATTGGTTGACTTGGCTACAGCAAACAAATAGGTTCCAACTAGTAAGCCTGCGCTCAACCCCAGTATAATAACAATCTTTGTTAGATGATAGCGACGCCAGAATTTTCGAATTGGACCCACTTGGGCTAATTTTTTTCGATCACTACGAGAGCGACGTAAGCTAGTAGAATCAGAATCCTCTGATTCACTTGTTTCTTTTTTAAAAAGAGAAAGAAATTTCTCGAATAATTTATCTAATTTCATGCGTTTATTTTATCATCTTCATCATAGGAACTCAAGAATTTAGCTATTTCCTATCCAAATAGGGCTTTTTTTGTTACAATATCTGTATGCAATTCACATTTACATTACCCGCCTCTTTACCTCAAATGACGGTGAAGCAATTACTAGAAGAGCAACTCCTCATTCCTAGAAAAATCCGGCATTTTTTGAGAGTCAAGAAACATATTTTGATAAATCAAAAAGAAGTTCACTGGAACGAGATGGTAAATCCTGGAAATGTTTGCCAGTTGACTTTTGACGAGGAAGATTATCCCAAAAAGACAATCCCTTGGGGCAACCCAGACTTAGTTCAAGAAGTTTATCAAGATCAACACTTGATTATTGTAAACAAACCTGAGGGTATGAAAACCCACGGTAACCAACCAAACGAAATTGCTCTTCTTAACCATGTCAGTGCCTACGTCGGCCAGACCTGTTATGTCGTTCATCGTCTGGACATGGAAACCAGCGGCTTAGTCCTCTTTGCCAAAAATCCTTTTATCCTACCCATTCTCAATCGCTTATTGGAGAAAAAAGAGATTTCCAGGGAATATTGGGCACTTGTTGATGGAAATATCAGCAGCAAAGAGCTTGTTTTCAGGGACAAAATTGGACGTGATCGTCATGATCGTAGAAAAAGAATAGTTGATGCAAAAAATGGGCAATATGCTGAAACGCATGTAAGCAGATTAAAGCAATTTCCAAACAAAACAGCTCTTGTCCGTTGCAAACTAAAGACAGGTCGAACCCATCAAATCCGTGTACACCTTGCTCATCATAACTTCCCTATCCTAGGTGACCCTCTCTATAATAGTAAATCAAAATCAAGTCGGCTTTTGCTTCACGCCTTTCGACTTTCCTTTACTCATCCACTCACCTTAGAAAAATTGAGTTTTACTGCCCTCTCGAACACTTTTGAAACAGAATTAAAAAAGAATGGATGATTGTGTCATCCATTTTTCCATATAAGAAAAGCAAGACCAAGAGGCCTTGCTTTTTATCAACTCAAGAATTATTTAGCGATTTTTGCGAAGTATTCAAGAGTACGTACAAGTTGTGCAGTGTATGACATTTCGTTGTCGTACCATGATACAACTTTAACCAATTGTTTACCGTCAACGTCAAGAACTTTAGTTTGAGTTGCGTCAAACAATGAACCGTAAGACATACCTACGATATCTGAAGATACGATTGGATCTTCTGTGTAACCGTATGATTCGTTTGAAGCTGCTTTCATAGCTGCGTTCACTTCATCAACAGTAACGTTCTTTTCAAGAACTGCTACCAATTCAGTAACTGATCCAGTTGGAGTTGGAACGCGTTGTGCAGATCCGTCAAGTTTACCGTTCAATTCTGGGATTACAAGACCGATAGCTTTAGCAGCACCAGTTGAGTTAGGAACGATGTTTGCAGCACCAGCGCGAGCACGACGAAGGTCACCACCACGGTGTGGTCCGTCAAGGATCATTTGGTCACCAGTGTAAGCGTGGATAGTAGTCATCAATCCTTCAACAACACCAAAGTTGTCTTGAAGAGCTTTAGCCATTGGAGCCAAGCAGTTTGTAGTACATGAAGCACCTGAGATAACTGTTTCAGTACCGTCAAGAACATCGTGGTTAGTGTTGAATACAACTGTTTTAACGTCGTTTCCACCAGGAGCAGTAATAACAACTTTCTTAGCACCACCAGCGTGCAAGTGTTTTTCAGCAGCTGCTTTCTTAGCAAAGAAACCAGTAGCTTCAAGAACGATTTCTACACCATCGTTAGCCCAGTCGATTTGTTCTGGATCACGTTCAGCAGAAACTTTGATGAATTTACCGTTAACTTCAAATCCACCTTCTCTAACTTCCACAGTTCCGTCGAAACGACCTTGAGTTGTGTCATATTTCAACAAGTGTGCAAGCATAACTGGATCCGTAAGGTCGTTGATGCGAGTAACTTCAACACCTTCTACGTTTTGGATACGGCGGAAAGCAAGACGACCGATACGTCCGAAACCGTTAATACCAACTTTAACTACCATTAGTGATTTCCTCCTTATGAAAATCATGAAAATTTTATTGTGAAAAGAGTAACTTGAATCACTACAAATCACCTTTCAACAAACCTATTATATAACTATTTAAGTTTAATTGCAAGTACGGGCATTGTTTTTCTATGTTAGTTTCTTTTTCAGGCTATAAATCAAGAACTTCCTTACTATTCATATCGTAGCGATTCTACAGGATCCATTTTACTAATTTTACGTGCTGGGAAGTAGGCTGAGACATAACCAAGTAATAGAGCAAAAGCTAGAGTTCCTAAAATAGATAGAAGATTTAATTCAAAAACCTTCGTGATGGATGGGTAAAAGTGACTTACAATCGCATTCGCCAAACTTCCCACCCCTTGTGCAACCAAAAAGGCCAGCAGCAAGGCGATTCCTACAATCCAGATAGCCTCGTAAATAAAAATTCCTTTGACATCACGATTTTGATAACCAACTGCCTTCATGACACCTATTTCCTTAGAACGTTGCATGATATTGATGTAAATAATGATACCAATCATGACCGCTGCTACCACAATAGCTTGTGATGAAAGCACAATCAACAATCCCTGAATGACACGAATAAAGGTAATCACAATATCAAGAACCTTCTGTTGAGAAAGAACCGTATACTTCTTATTTTTCTGTAATTCTTCTGTTACCGTTTTTGTCTGTGATGGATCTTTGAGTTCCAAGATAAAATAAGATACAGCTTTTGTAAATCCAGCCTCTTTCAAAATCGTTTCCATTTGATTAGACGGCATGAAACTGTTGCTGTCCTCCATGTCATCTTCATCATTGATTACACGCACAATCTTCGTTTGAAATTGAGCAGTCTTGCTAGCTTCGGCAGCATTTTCCACAATACTTGCTGAGACTGATTTGCCAATAACATCACTAGCTGTCAGATTGTTTCCTGTCTGTTCATTCCAATTTTTTAGTAAACTGATTGGAATCGTTAATCCCTGTTCATTTGTATCAGTATAGAGGGAACCGGCTAATACTTTGTCCGCCTCATTACTACTAACAGAAATACTTGTATCCTCATAGAGACTCACTACCTGAGCATAAGAAGGCATCGTTTGACTAAAATCCATTTCTTGCCCATCTATAGTCATATTTGACATGGTCATCCCAAAAGGACTCTCCAAATATTTAATAGCTTCTTTTCCAACTGTATCCGTGATATAGTTCTTATCATCTTGGTTCAAAAAGCCTCGTCCAGCATTTTCTGTATTTAAAGCAATCTGAACTTGAGAAGGGATTTGACCTCCATTCGTATTTTCATCAATCATCGAAATCAAAGCATTTCCCAAGCCGAAAGAAATTAAGACTCCTACAAAACCGATTGAGGTTGCTAGCGCAATCAATAGGTTACGCCACTTTCTTTCCAGAAAGTTATTTAAAGAAAGTTTGAATTTATTTTTCAATGATAATCCTTTATTTTTTGACTTCTTCAACGACTTCACCATCCTTCATTTTGATAATCACATCTGCATATTCGGCAACCTCTGGATTATGGGTTACAATCAATACTGTTTTCCCTGTTTGGGCTAAATTTTTAAATACTTCCAATACCATTTCTTGGGATTGAGAATCCAGCGAACCCGTTGGCTCATCTGCTACAATCATATCAGGCTGATTTACCAAGGCACGCGCGATTGCTACACGTTGCTTTTGCCCGCCAGAAAGCTGTTTAACATTTTTAGCCATAAAAGGCTCCATTCCTAAGCTACTTAATTGCTCCTTTGCAATCATTGTCATCTCCCTGTCAGATAAATCTTTGACATAGAGAGGTAGCTTGACATTGTCCAAGACAGATTGATGAGGAATGAGGTTGAAGTTTTGAAACACAAATCCAATCTTGTTTTTACGAAATTGAGTTAGTTCAATCTCTGATAAGCCACGGAGAGATTCCCCTTTAAATTCTAAAACTCCTTCATATTGTCTATCTAGACCACTGATGATGTTTAGCAAGCTAGTTTTGCCACAGCCTGACGGCCCGTAAATCGCTGTAATTTTACCTTTTGCGATTTGCAGGTTTATATTCTTTAAAGCCTGTTCTTGATGTTTACCGTCCAAAGTGTAAAACTTTGAAATATTTTTAATGGATAAAATGGACATGATTATCTCCTTTAATTACTTTTGACAACATATATCGATATAAACTACAATAAATAATACTGATATAAACTATATTTAACAATATCAAGCCCCATAAACCAAATAGTTTAATTTGATTGAATAATAAGCAAACCATAACTGGTACGAAGCGAATAATGTACAACGTTATCCTTGTATTTATAGGAATTGAAAAAGCATCTAATTCTTTCGCATTCTTGAAATGATACTTTCTAAATATAATTATCTCTAACATTTGTATCCCTTGGCATAAAAAATATGCTAGAGAAACTCCGAAAAGAAATAGGGAAATATCTATAAAGCCGTACCCCAGATAATTTAAAAAGAAATATAGCGAGATCGACGGAATTAAGATACTAATAAGATTTAAAGACCAAATTCTTTTTTTTATAAACTTATTAAGATTGACCCCCACAGCCTTCAGATAAGGGAAGTCCTTATTTAAAGTAAGAAAATAAAAATTTATCCCTTTATTGCTAAAAAATACTGTCCCTGAAAATAAAGCTGTATTCAATATCATCGCTTTATTCGAGATATCAATTCCTAAAAAATCTGGCAAAACCAACCACATGAACATAAACATAAAAGTTGAAGATACAGGTATAGTCATCGCTTTAAACACCGTCAAACCATCAACGACAGATAATAAATAGGTCATACTGAACGATTTTTTAAACCTTGGCCTAACATACCTGATTTTCGGTATAAAAAATATACTATTAAGTAAAAAAACAAGTAGGCACGCAAATATTCCTAAAGAAATATCATAGAAAAAAATAACTACTAAGATGGGGGAAACTAGAATTAAATTCTTTAAAAATACTATATTCCAAAATTCTCTCCCTGTGACATTGAAAAATATCCTCATTGTACTCTCTGTTTTAGTTTTTAAAACATAAATATTTTCATAAATTATTCCTAATAACAAAATTGCAGGAACAAGTATTTTTACTAATTCAAAGTATGATAGGATACCCCAAATTTGATTTTCACTTAATAGCTTATAAACTTCTTGTTTAGCAAAACAAAATATAAAAATCAAACTAACAGATGAAAAAAAATATTTGTAGGTTGATTGAAGCAACGATAATTCCTTGACATTATTCGAATCATTCCAGTATCCCTGTCGAGATAGGAATAATAGAGTAATAGAATAATAAAACTTTTCCATATAACTTTCCTCTACAAAGAAATAATCTGATCAACTGTCGGTAAAATTTCTTGCCTCTCGTGACTTACAATAATGAAGTGCTTGCCTAGATTTATCTTTTGCTCCATCAAGTGAAGCAGATTTTCAACCGAAATTTGATCTAAACCTGATAAAGGTTCATCCATAACATACAAGTCCGAATCCAATAAAAACGCTGCTATAAGCATTACTTTTTTCTTTTCTCCTAATGACAATGATTGAATTGTTTGTGTCATTAATTTCTCATTCAAATAAAATTGTTCTCGTAATTCTCTTAACCGTTCTTCGAACAAATTTGTTTCAATAAAAAATTGTTTCTGTAAAAATTCGAATAATAAATTAGGAGATAAACCAATGAAATAGTTGTCCGAAGAATCTGGAACATAGCTAACTTTTTCTTCAGAAATCAATGAGCCAGAATATGGTTGAACAATTCCTAGTAATACTTTCAATAATGTTGACTTTCCTGCACCATTTTTTCCAGTAATCAGTGTCAGACCTGAATTTGAAGTATCAAAAGAAATATTGTTAAACAGTATCCTGCTATTTATCCTATACGAAATGTTCTCTACTTTCATTTTTTCTCCTTTTATATTATAATTAAAATAGTTGATAGTTATGTCTATAATCTTTTTGAGAATGCCCATTTTCAAACTGAGACATAACTATCAATTATTTTTTTATATTAATTTCTAATTTTACTAATATTTTATGTAAAAATCGACTCTGTTCTATTAATTTCTAAACTAGAACCACTGTTTAACCCAGCCCCAAATTGCTGTTAAAATCCAGTCAATAATAATCCATCTGATAATTCTCCATACGAAGCTCCACATAATAATTCCTCCTATTTACTAAACCATTGTTGAACCCAGCCCCAAATAGCTGTCCACATTAAATTAATCAAAATCCATTTTACTATTTTCCATACCCAACGCCACATATTTTATTTCTCCTTTTTAAATTTTTATTTTAATTTTCTAAAAAAATCAAAATCTCTAAATGTTCTATTACACTCCAACGTCATATCAAGTCCCTCATTTACTTCTCGTACAATAATAAGTGCATTATTTGCTATACCGACTAATGGATAGACTTTTAATATCTGGGGTTTTATTGTAATCAAATCCAATAAATAGCCGTTAACTCTTATTTCCACTTGAAGAAGAGTTGATAGCGTTTGTCGAATGAGCAGTACATCTCCAACTTCTGACATGCTAGGCAATAAAACATTATTTATTCGTTCAAATTCTAGCATATCAAACCTCTAAACTCAGCCCCACCACCCACCAATGATAAGTAGCAAAAACAACATCTTAACCATAGCAAATCCCTTTCTTATTTATTTACAAATTCATTTTAACAAAAAAGCGACATTTCTCCAATGACAGAAATGTCACTCCTATAAACTCTTTAACGATATCTTTCTAGATCCTCGGCCCATTCATTATCTAAACTAACGAGTAACTTCCCATTGCCAAACATCCTTGCCATCATTTTTGCTTCTTCATACTTTTGTTTGGCTGTATCATAATCCATCTGAATATAATATTTCCACTCCACCATCAAGACAATCGGTTGTTTTTGAAAATCTCGTGTTTTTTGCCCTATTTTATTTAAGGTCTCGACTGCCCTCTTAAAATAATGAAGCAACCCCATAACCTCTATACAAGTTAAAGAAGCTAACAAGGAGTCTCTAAGTAAGTCCAAACAATCGAACTCTATCTTATCAACCTGAGAACTTAATTTGTCATGAAAATAAAGAATAGTTTCATGATCAGACTTTTTTATCTCACCCTCGTTTAAACCATCCATTAACTGACAAAGAAAATACAGTCTCAATTTCAACAATTCCTCAGCCTTATATACATCTCTGGATAGTAAGTCTTGAAGACTGTCCTCAATCACACCACTTCCGTATAAAGAATTACTAGTCGCTCTCACTGCATCTATTGCCTGAAGGCAGTCCACTATCATCTTCTCATCACGGGGCAGGTCATCATAAAAACACTCAAAAATCTCATCAAAATATTCTTCCTTTTGTTCTTGCAACTCCTTGTCTCCATAGTCAGGGTGATGTAAAAGAAAGTACTTTAATTCTTGGTAGCGTTTAGGCAATTCCTTATAATCTGGCATCAAGACATAGGACGGAATTTCTAATCTATCTGCAATATATTCTAGTGTTTTTATAGTCGGTCGAAATTCTCCTTTTTCTATCCGCACCAGCTGACGCACTGATAGTTCAGACTCATCCCCGCAAAAAACTGGACGACTAAGTCCTTTCTCCTCTCTTAAAAGTCGCACTTTATCCCCTAACTCATTTATCTTGTTCATTTGCCCCTCGCATGATTATTAAAGGTTTGATTTTCAAATAAATATATGCGATGATTATACCATTTTTCAAATAGAATTACAAAAAAGAGACAGGATTTCTCCTGCCTCTAGGCTGATAACAATTATTTACGGCGTCCTGGTCTTTCTTTGTAACCATAGTAAGAATCTTCGATGATTTCTTGCATATGGTCAACCATTGGAAGACGTGGGTTAGCTGGTGAACATTGATCTTCATAAGCAAGGAAGGCCAATTCACGAGAATGTTCTTTCCATTCTTTTTCATCGATTCCTTGTGCTTTGAAGTTCATTTGGATACCTACGCGCTCACCAAGTTCGTAGACAGCTTTTGCATAAGATTCCACACCTTCTTCTGGAGTAGAAGCTGGAAGGCCAAGCATACGTGCGATATCTTGGTATTTTTCATCTGCACGGTAGTAGTTGTACTTAGGCCATGTTGCTGTCTTAGCTGGACGTGTACCGTTGTAGCGGATGACGTATGGAAGCAAGATAGCATTTGTACGACCGTGGATTGTGTGGAATTGCGCACCAATCTTATGAGCCATTGAGTGAGAAATCCCTAGGAAGGCATTGGCAAAGGCCATACCAGCGATTGTTGAAGCGTTATGCATTTTCTCACGTGAGTGGAAGTCTGCATTCTTAACTGAGCTTTCAAGGTTTTCGAATACAAGTTTGATAGCTTGAAGTGCAAGACCATCAGTGTAGTCACTAGCCATTTGTGATACGTAAGCTTCAGTCGCGTGGGTCAATACGTCCATACCAGTGTCCGCAGCTACAAATCCAGGAACTGTCAATACCAAAGCAGGGTCTACGATTGCCACAGTTGGTGTCAATGAGTAGTCAGCGATTGGATATTTACGGTTGTTTGCTTTATCAGAGATAACAGCAAATGGTGTTACTTCAGATCCTGTACCAGATGTAGTTGGGATAGCGATGAATTTAGTCTTCTTACCAAGCAATGGGAACTTGAAGGCGCGTTTACGGATATCCATGAATTTTTGTACAAGGTCACGGAAGTCCACTTCTGGTTGCTCGTAGAAGAGCCACATTACTTTAGCAGCATCCATTGGTGAACCACCACCGAGAGCGATGATTGTATCTGGTTTGAAGGCGCGCATGATTTCAGTACCACGGTTTACAGTTGTGATATCTGGATCTGGTTCTACATCAGCAAAGATTTGGTAAACAACCTTATTGCGACGAAGGTCAAGTTGTTCGATGATACGATCAAGGAAACCAAGCTCTACCATGGCATGGTCAGTAACAATCATGACACGTTCAACGTCACGACATTTTTGAAGGTATTGAATTGAATCACGTTCAAAGTATGTTTTTGAAGGAAGTTTCATCCATTGCATGTTATTTCTCCGTCTTCCGACTTTTTTGATATTCAAGAGGTTAATGGCACTAACGTTATCCCCAACTGAGTTACGTCCGTAAGAACCACATCCGAGTGTCAATGATGGCAAGAAGGCATTGTAAACGTCCCCGATACCACCGAAAGTAGAAGGTGAGTTACAGATAACACGAATAGCTTTAACAGCTTTACCAAATTCTTTAGTCAATTCTTCATCAGCTGTGTGGATGGCTGCTGAGTGCCCAAGACCGTTAAATTCAACCATTTGACGAGCTTTGGCAATACCATCTTCACGGCTTTCAGATTTCAAAACTGCGATAACTGGTGACAATTTTTCACGAGTCAATGGCTCATTTTCACCAACTTCTTTACATTCTGCAGCAAGAATGTTTGTTCCTTCTGGAACTGTAAATCCAGCTTGTTCAGCAATCCAAGTTGCTGGCTTACCAACGATGTCAGCGTTCAATTTCGCACCAGCACAGTTTTTGCTGTTTGCTTTCACGCCGAAGCAGAATTCTTCAAGAAGTGCTTTTTCTTTTTTGTTTACAAAGTAAGTGTGATAAGATTTGAACTCTGCTACAAATTCATCGTAAATCTCTTTATCAATGATAACCGCTTGTTCTGAAGCACAGACCATACCGTTGTCAAATGATTTAGACATGACGATATCGTGTGCAGCCTGGCGGATGTTAGCTGATTTTTCAACATAAGCTGGAACGTTTCCGGCACCTACCCCAAGAGCTGGTTTACCACATGAGTAAGCCGCTTTAACCATGGCATTACCACCTGTTGCAAGGATTGTTGCAATACCTTCGTGGTTCATAAGCGCACTAGTTGCTTCCATAGATGGTTCAGTAATCCACTGTACACAGTTTTCAGGAGCACCTGCTTTAATCGCAGCATCACGAACGATTTGAGCTGCGTGAGCTGATGATTCTTGAGCTGATGGGTGGAAGGCAAAGACGATTGGATTACGTGTCTTCAATGAAATCAATGCCTTAAAGATTGCTGTTGATGTCGGGTTTGTTGTAGGGGTGATACCACAGACAACACCGACCGGTTCAGCGATGAGGGTCAATCCTGTCACATCGTCTTCTTCGATAACGCCAACTGTTTTAGTGTGGCGCATATTGTTTACTACGTGTTCACAAGCAAACAAGTTCTTAGTTGCTTTATCTTCAAATACACCACGTCCTGTTTCTTCAAAGGCATGTAAAGCCAATTCTCCGTGGGCATCCAAAGCTGCCACTGACGCTTTAGCTACGATGTAGTCGACCTGATCTTGGTCGAGTTTACGCATTTCTTCAAGAGCAACTAAAGCTTTTTGCACCAAGCCATCGACATGCTTTTCAGCAGCGAGTTTCTTTTCCTCTGGTGTCACAGTTTTTTTATCAGCCATATTTTCCTCCATAGCTTTCAAGGATTGATATCCTTTGTTAATTTTTTCACAAGTTTATTATAACGCATTATTTCAACTTTGTAAACAGTTTCATAAACATTTCACAAAGAATTTTTTAAATCTTGTGAAATTTTTCTCCTTTTCTTTTCTTATCAAGTTTTTTCTTCAAAGTTTGTGAAATTTATTTCAAATATTTTTTATTTCACAAACTTGCTTGGAAGAGGAGCTTGGAAAGAAAGGGATTTGCAGGTAAGCGCTTACTTATATAGTTTTAACAATACCTCCTTTGATAAGGAGGCCTTATTTTTGTTGAAAAACACCTTGTTTAAAAGTCCCTTCATAAACGACTTCTTGTTCTGTTGTTAGTTTCCCTTTTCCTTCAGCCTGACCATTTACAAAATCACCTTCGTAGGTCCATCCTTCTTTGGATTGAAAGGTACCTTTTCCGTTGAAGGCTCCATTGCTGAAACCACCTGTATATTGATCTCCATTTTGGAAGGTAATGGTTCCTTGACCATTCATTTTACCACGGACAAGACTGCCGTCATAAACAATCGTTCCATTATCCAGTTTTAAGACACCTTTTCCGGGAATATTCAGAAAAAAGACGAGTACAGCACAGAAAACAATGGTAACTACTGCTAAAAGCTCTAAACGTGGACGAGTCAGATAGACACGATACTTGTCGTAAAAATTCTTAAGATTTTCCACCTTCACTCTCCTTTTCTAAACGTTCTAACCAAGCTTGACACCCCTCTTGAACACGCCGATAAGTTTCCTCAAAATCACCTGTATACCAAGGATCTGGGACACTTTCAGATGCGAATGAGTAAATCTTATCTTGCAAGCCTTCTGGACACATCTGACGTAAGTCAGAAACATTTGAAGCGTCCATTCCGATAACATAATCAAAGTCTTCAAAATCTTCCTTAGTAATCTGAAGAGATGTCTTGCTCTTGTCATAAGGAATCTCATACTGTTGAAAAATTCCCTGAGTGCCCTGATGAATCGGATTGCCATGTTCCCAGGAGGACGTTGCTCGACTTTGGACTTCGTAGTTATCTGTCATTGATTTCATAACAAACTCGGCCATAGGACTGCGGCAAATATTTCCTAGACAGACAAAGACTAGTTTTTTCATCCCATTTCCTTTCTTTTATAGAAAAACGGGAGTTCGTGATCCCGTCTTATTTTTCAATTGCACCTTCGAGTGAAGCTGTTTCTTTAAGTGGTAATACGGTCTTGATAGCAGCTAGTTCAAAAGTCAAGTAAACCCCATCTACATCAAGAACAATTGTTTTCTTTTCTGTATCTACTTCATCGACTGTTCCATAAAGTCCACCGATTGTAATAACTTCATAGCCTTTTTGTAATTTATTCAAGCTTTCCATACGTTTTTGTGCTTGTTTCTTTTGAGAGCGTTGCGTAAAGAACATCAAGCCCACCATAGCCACAAGAATGATTAAAAATGTATATTGTGATTCCATTATATTCTCCTTTGTCTTTTACATAGGACTACTATATCAAATTTCAGCTACTTTTACAAGATTGTACCTTGCTTTTCTAGTAAGAAAAAACCAGAGCTTGCGCCCTGATTTTTAGAATTATTTCAATTTTTGAACGACTTTTACAAGATTTTCGACAGTAAAGCCATATTCTGCCAATACTTTTGGTGCTGGGGCAGAGGCTCCGAAGGTATCAATACCTAGAACAGCACCATCTAGACCAACATATTTGTACCAGTTTTGAGTTGCACCCATTTCGACTGCAACACGACGGCGAACTGCATTTGGAAGAATTTCTTCCTTGTAAGCTGCATCTTGTTTATCAAAGACATCTGTAGATGGCATGCTGACTACACGGACTTTTGCACCTTGACTAGCCAATTCTTTAGCAGCTGAGACAGCAAGATTGACCTCTGAACCTGTCGCAATCAAGATGGTATCAAAGTCGGCTGTATTTTCATAGACGACATAGGCACCTTTTGCAACCTTGTCGAAGTCTGTTCCCTCTTCAACAGTCAAATTCTGACGTGTCAAGACAAGGGCAGTTGGCGTTTTCTTACTTGTCACTGCAAGGTACCAAGCTGCTTGCGTTTCACGCGCATCTGCTGGACGGAAAACATTCAGATTTGGCATGGCACGAAGACCTGCTAAGTGCTCAACTGGTTCGTGCGTTGGACCGTCTTCCCCAACTGCAATAGAATCGTGGGTAAAGACATAAGTCACAGGAAGTCCTTGTAAGGCTGACAAGCGGACAGCCGCCTTCACATAGTCAGAGAAGACGAAGAAAGTTCCACCGTATACTCGAAGTCCACCGTGAAGGGCCATCCCGTTCAAGATCGTTCCCATTGCAAATTCACGAACACCAAACTGAATGTTACGGTTCAAGCGATTGGCATCGTCTTGAAGTCCGTCCGTTTTGATATAAGTCATGTTTGAATGAGCGAGGTCAGCGGATCCACCTAGGAAGGTTGGCAACTTGGCAGCTACAACATTCAAAGCATCTTGACTTGAATTACGAGTTGCTTGAGAGAAGCCATTTTCTAAGGCTGGGAAGTCTGCTGGAGTCACTTCAACTGGGTCACGGCCGTCGATAATGGCTTCTACTTCTGCAGCCAGTTCTGGATGAGCCTCTTTATAGTCAGCAACTAATTTAGTCCAAGCTTGATAAGCTGATGCGCCACGATCTGCAACATTTTCTTTGAAATCAGCATAAACTTCAGCTGGAATTTCAAATGGTTCATAGTCCCAACCGAGCGCTTGGCGAGTAGCCGCCGTTTCATCTGCTCCAAGAGGAGCACCATGTACAGCATTAGTTCCTTGTTTGTTTGGAGAACCGTATCCAATAACAGTCTTCACTTCAATCAAAGATGGTTTTCCTGAAGCTTTAGCAGCTTCGATAGTGGCATGAATTGCTTCCAAGTCTGTTCCATCTTCAACCAAGGCAGTATGCCAACCATAGGCATTATAACGGTCACGAACACTTTCTGTAAAGGAATCCTTTGTCTCACCATCCAAGTTGATGTCATTTGAATCATAAAGGACAACCAACTTATCTAGTTTTTGCAAACCTGCGTATGAAGCTGCCTCACTTGAGACACCTTCCATCAAGTCTCCGTCTCCACAGATAACGTAAGTATAGTGGTCAAAGATATTGTAGCCTTCGCGGTTATATTTGGCTGCCAAGAAACGTTCTGCCTGGGCAAAACCAGTAGCAGTTGAAATTCCTTGACCTAGAGGACCTGTCGTTGCATCAATCCCTGCTGTATGGCCAAATTCTGGGTGACCAGGTGTTTTTGAACCCCATTGACGGAAGCTCTTGATCTCATCCATGCTGACATCTTCAAAACCAGAAAGGTGAAGAAGGGCATAAAGGAGCATTGAACCATGGCCTGCTGAAAGAATAAAGCGGTCACGGTTAATCCAGTTTGGTTGAGCTGGATTGATACGAAGTTGTTTTGTAAAGAGGCTGTATGCCATCGGAGCCGCTCCCATAACCACACCTGGGTGACCTGAGTTGGCCTTGTTGATAGCGTCAATACCTAGGAAACGAATTGCATTAACAGATAGATTTGACATAGAATTTCCTTTCTATTTGAGGTGATGATTGAATCACACATTCTATTTTACTATTATATGAAAAAATACATAGAATAGCAATTAAACAATTCGACGTAAATAAGTATTCTATTTGCTATCCTCTAGTCACCTGATAATAGGGAAGCAAGCGTTCATAAGCTTCTTCTAATTTTTCTAAAATCACTTCTAATGATTGATTTTCTATAAAAGAAACATCTGCTTTAACTAACACTTTTCGGATTTCTTGACTGCCTATCTTCTCAACTAAGACCTGACGATTTTCTTCGTTTGCCTCCCACCGTTGACTTTGGCCATCAGAGTAGGCTAGATAATAAATTCCTTTAACGGTTGGAATTTCTAAAACTTTAGCCTGCTTGCCTAGAGTTTGCTCATCCTTCTTACGCTCGATAAAACTGACTTCCAAAGAAATTCCAAAGTCAGTAGATGTCCCGTACAAACGTAAGGCTAGCATAGGCTCTGTCACTTGTCCGTCTCTCTGTAGATAGACCCAGAAATGTGGTCTCAAACGTTGCGCCTGATTCATCCACTGGCTAGTCTGTTGGAGTTGCCATTCTGGATGGCTTGCTTGAAAGGCTTTGGCTAGCTCTGTAAAAGCCTTTCTGGCCTCTTGACCTTTGTGGCGAAATGCCATCATTTTCTCTCGTTCTTCTCCCGCTTTATCAGGATTACGGTACTGTAAACCAGCAAAGTCTAGATAGTCTCTTATCTTATTCAACATTAGTTTAATCTCCTCTAGCTAGCAAAAAATCAGGATTAACCTGATTTTGCTTTGCTTATTCTGCATCTACGACAACATAGCGATTTGGCTCGTCACCCTCAGAATAACTCGTCACGCCATCCATGCGTGAAATAATGCGATGGATAATCTTGCGTTCGCTATTTGACATTGGATCTGTTTGTCGGCTGCGACCTTCTTCTAAAACACGAGTCGCCAATTTTTGCGCATAGGTCTGCAAGACTTCTGCACGGTGTTCAACATAATCATTGACATTGATTGTAATATAGAAGGTTCTTGAATAGCGGTTGTAAAGATAATTTTGAGCCAATAGTTGCAAGGCCTTCAAAACTTTACCATGGTAACCGATAATACGCCCTGGCTCATTTGTATCAATTTGTAAATTGATGCTACGACGGTTATAATCATTTGAAATCGTCGCCTCAACGTCCATATCATCAATGATTGTTTGGACATAAGTCGCTACTTCCGTAGCTACTTGTTCAATATCAAAGCTTGGCTCCACCTTCAAGCCCAAATCTTTTAATTCTTGACTTTCAGTTTGCTCGGCTTGGCTTTCAATATTAGGAGTTTCTACTTCTCCTTCGAGAGCAGTTTCTTCAAGTTGTAATTCATTTAAAATCTCAATGTGACCAGTTTCTTCCAAGATAGTGCTGGCATGTCTTTCATGTTTTAAGATTTCAGCCTTGACTTCATCAGAAATACCTTGGCCTCCCTCTTCAATCTTTTTAATTGCTTCTACAACATGCCCCAAATCAACAGTTGCTTCACTGACTGTTTTAACTGGTTCATTTTGTTCATTAATTTCTTTAGGAACACCCTTTACAGCCTGCTGATTAGCTTTAATGACCGTTGTTTCACTAATAGCTTCAATATCAACTTGAGCTGGTTTTTTACCAAATAAACCAAGAAAGCCATTTTTTTCACGAGAAATGACTTTGATGTGAGCCTTCATTCTTGGAATATCTAATTCTTTCAATCCTTTCTGGATTGCTTCTTCAACAGTTGAACCTGTAAATACTACCATTACCAGATTCCTCCTTATTATTTCGTTTTCTGAGCCTTTTTCTTGGCTTTTCTTTTTCTATTTTCCAAATCTTTTTGTGCCTGTACTACGGCCTCACGCTCTGCAATAATCTTGAATGGATTGTTCAAGAAATAGGTTTGCAAGACTTGATAAGCATTGGAAACTGCCCAGTAGAGCGCTACTCCGCTCGGAGCATAAACCCCAAAGATAAAAATCAAGACTGGAATCCCATACATCATCGCAGTCGTAGCGCCATTACGCTCAGACAAGGCTTTGTTGGACAACCAAGTACTTAAAAAGGTGAATACAGCTGCTAAAATCGGAAGAACAAGGGTTGTATCCACACCACCAAGGTTAATCCATAAGAAATGACCTGTCTTTAAAAAGTCAACTCTTGATAGAGCTTGGAACAAGGCCAAGATAACCGGCATCTGAATCAAAATCGGCCAAAGAGAATCTGACTGTCTGACACCCATTTCTTTAAAGACTTTACGCATTTCCTGCTCTAGCTTGGTTCTGCTTTCCATATCTCGACCCGGATATTGTTCTCGAAGCGCTTTAATACGTGGTTGAGCTTCCTGCATTTTTCTAGAAGCCACCATTTGCACTTGAAAGACTGGCAAGAGAACTGTACGAATCAAGACCGTAAAGAGGATAATCCCCACTCCGATACTGATATCAAACGACAAAAAGCGAATAATTTCCGCAAAGAAGTAAACAAATTTACTCCAAAAATCAGCCGAATCGGCTGTAATATCACTAGTTGTCCCATTAGTCGCACAGGCTGTCATGATCAATAGAGACAGTCCTAGCAAACTAGTCAACTGTAGTTTCTTTTTCACTCCCATTTCCTTCCTGGTAAATCTTTGATAATTTTAATACGTGGAGTAGATTTTTCTCCATCTCTGCGTATCCCAAGGTTTCGACCCCTTTTCGAGCAATGACAACAAAATCGACATCTTCTACCAGACTCCCTTTTGCATTCTGGATAATATGTCGAATCCGTCGCTTGATTTGATTTCTAGTGACGGCATTCCCCAGTTTTTTACTAACTGATAGACCTACTCGAAAATGGTTTTTCTGGTTTTCTAGTTGGTAGACAACAAATTTGCGATTGGCAAAACTTGTCCCCTCCTTGAAAATCGCCTTAAAATCTTTCTCTCTTTTTACACGAAAGTTTTTCTTCAAAACTCAACTCCATCTATTAAATTACTACTATTATACCATATTTTTCAAAAAAGCCAATCATAGCAAGGTTTTGGACAATTTCACCATAAAAAGAAGCTGGAAAAATCTCTTTTCCAACTCCTTGTACGGAATATTTTTACTAGTTTTACTTATTTTTTCAAGCGTTCAACGTCACGGGCAATCACTAATTCTTCATCTGTTGGAATAACCAAGACACGGATCTTCGCTGCCTCTGTTGAAATGTCTCCTGTCACACCAAAGACGTTCTTTTCTGGGTCAACATCACAGCCAAACCAAGAAATCCCTGAGATAACATCTTCACGTACGTTTGCAGCATTTTCACCGATACCCGCAGTAAAGATAATAGCATCTGCTCCATTTAGGACTGCAAGGTATTGACCGATATGTTTTTGAATACGGTCAACATACATTTCATAAGCCAAAGTAGCGTCATGATCCCCTTCTTTCATAGCAGCAATTACATCACGCATATCACTAGATTTACCTGAAACCCCCATTAGTCCTGATTCACGATTAAGAACGTGACTAATGTCTTCAGGCGTGTTAAAGTCCTCTGTATATTGCATTAAGTAAGGAATGATAGCAGGGTCAATATCTCCTGTACGTGTTCCCATCATCACACCACCAAGTGGAGTGAATCCCATTGAAGTATCGACAGATTGACCACCCTTAACAGCTGTAATAGAAGCACCATTACCGATATGGCAAGTAATCAATTTCAAGTCTTCTAATGGACGTCCCAAGAGTTTTGCAGCTTCTCCTGCTACAAACTGGTGACTTGTACCGTGAGCACCATATTTACGAACCTTGTTTTCTGTGTAATATTTTGTTGGTAGTGGATAGCGATAAGCCTTCTCTGGCATACTTGTGTGGAATGAAGTATCAAAAACAACTACACTGGTAATGTCTGGCAACAATTCCTTGAAGGCACGAACACCTGCTGCATTGGCTGGATTGTGGAGAGGAGCCAACAAACTCAACTCTTCAACTTTTTCTAAAACATCTCCCTCAACGACTGTTGATTCTTTGAAATATTCTCCACCTGCAACAACACGGTGTCCAACACCAGTAATCTCATCATAAGCCTTGATAATGTCGAAACGAATCAAGTCATCCAATAAGATTTTAACAGCTTGTGTGTGATTTTCGATATCCAAAATTTGTTGTTCAGAACGACCGTCAAATTTTACAGTTGAAATTGAATCTTTCAAACCGATACGTTCAATCAAGCCTTTGGCCAATACTTTTTCTTCTGGCATTAAATATAATTGCCATTTTAAACTTGAACTTCCTGCATTGATTGCAATTGTTTTTGTCATAACATGATACCCCTTTTTAAGCGTTTTCATCTATTATAACAAAATCTATTTTATATTTCAGTACCTTGAGTCCATTTTTGAAAATTTTCTTTAAATTTCATTAAAACACTTGCATCTTGCAAGCTAGCAAGTGGATAAATAAAAGGCTCCACTGCTATTTCACTTTTCTTCTGTAAGATAAAAATAGTCTTAGATTGTTTAGCATTGGCAAAAAGATTTTCAGGTAAACTAATCATAGCAACCAGACTTGCCTCCTCTTTCAACCAGCCTTTCAACAAATCACTTTGAGGACTGGTCAACAAATCACTCGGAGCTAGAAAAATAGCATATCCGTCTGACTTGAGATACTTAAGTCCTTGTTCCATGAGCAAGTGATGGGCGTAAGTATGTTCTTGACTAGAAGCAACTTGATGGCGCGACGCAACGGCATCATCAGGATAATAGCCGACAGGCAAGTCGCTGATGACCACATCGCTTTCTTTGAGCATTTGTGGACGAACGGCATCTCCTTGGACAAAGCCAGCCTGCAAACCAATTACATCTGCTATGCTAGCTGCCAAATCAATCAACAAATCATCCACTTCCATTCCCAAATAATCCACCTTTTTATCAAGCGAGGTCAAGAAAGTAGCGCCTAGAATTCCCATCCCAGAACCCATTTCGAGGATAGTAATTTCCTCCTCTTTAAACAACTCTTCCACAATAAACACCAAAAGTAAGGCAATAGCATCCGGTGTAAACTGGTGATTAGCCTGTAGGGGTTCTGTTTGCCCAGCCTTCATCAAGAGAAACTGGTAGGTTTTGAGCCATTCTTCTTTGCGAAGCGCTAAGCGTTTAAGGGCTTGATTGTTCCCTTTGACCTGCTCTAACTCAGTCTCACCATCCAGATAGATGCTGTTTTGCTCCACCAAGGCGTCATAAAAATTGGTCGCCAAGTCACTTTGAATGACTTGGACATTCTCTAGTAAATAGGTATAAGCTTGTTCAATTTTTTCAAAATTCATATTCCTATCTTATCAAATTTCCCTTCTTTTTTCCATCCTTATAGAAAAATCACTCCCTGACTAGGAGAGTGATTTTTGAGCTACTGTTAAAAAGAGTTCTGAGTAATTTCCTTGAAACAGGTCTTCAGCGCTATAGAGGGTCTGACTATGCACAGATGAAAAACCAAACTGGGCTAGCCTGTTTTCCAGTTCAACCAATTCAAATCCGTGATGGTTAGCTTCTGTCTTGGTAAAATCAGCAAGTAGGAGTTGTCCATCTTCCTTCAAATGTTGATGAAACAGTGAGAGAGCCGCATCCAAATCAGGCATATGATGAAGAACCCGACAAACAACAATGAGATCAAACTCTTGCTTCAAGAGATTTGCCAGTAAATCTTGCTCCAAAAACTGGATATTCTTGATTTCTTGCTGTTCCGCTTTCAAACGAGCTTGCTCCAGCATTTTCTCCGAAATATCCACCAATGTTACAGACTTGGCCTGCTTAGCTAGGGGCAAGGTTAACAGACCCGTCCCTCCACCGAAATCCAAAATTTCTTTGTCTGATAGAAGATCAATCTGTTTCTCGACTGCTTGACATACCAAGTTTGCAAGGAAGATATTTTTAGGTGAATCGAAAGTTTCTGCTTTGTGGTTAAAATCATGTTTCATATTTTTAGTTTAGCACAAAGTAGCTTGATTGGCTAGGAATTCTCTTTCTTTTCAACCTTCTCTTCTGATTTTTTCTTCTCTGCTTGATTACTTGAATCAGTCACTACCTTTTCCTTTTTATCTGTTTTCTCTTCTTTGATTGTGACTGAAGGAAACAGGAACTCATATTGACTCTTAGGCGTACGAACCGTCGTCACCAAGCTTGTTTTCTTATTTTGATAACTCACATGACCCAGATTAAAGGCCTGTTCCCCACTTTCTTGCTCAACCTTATCTTTCGTTCGTTTGGCCATGGCAAAAGCAATCAGCTTTTCTTTATTTAAAGCGTAGTCTTGATAGTGGGCGACTTGTCGGTTCAAATAAAATTGTAACAAAAGACTAAAGATGGCTGCCATGGTGACTGCATAGAGGAGAACACCTGCCTTAACTTTTTTCTTTTTCCACACGATAGATGAACTCCCTTTCTAAGCCTTTTTGGAACTGGAAACGAAAACGCACCAGTTGGTTATTCTCTGTAATCTGCGCAGATTTGAGTCCATAAATCATAGGCTGATATCCTCGTCCACTGGCATCAGTTTTTCTAAAATCATCTGATTTTGACTTACTTATCGCAATTTCCTTGCCATCCTGCTTCATATAGAGGCGATTGCCCTCCACTTTTTCGAATTGCGAACGATCTAATTCTGCCTCCAGCTGGTCCACAAACAAGAGCCACTCTTTTTGCTCGCTTTGCTGCTGATAACGAACTTCTGAAATGAGGAGCTGACTCATGGCTTGAAAGAGGAGTAGGCTCCCACTGATGACAATGAGGGCAATCAGGGATTCTAACAGGGTGAAAGCCTTGATTTTATGGCTCCTTGATAGCCAACAACTGTTCTGAACCATGGTAGACCTCCAATCCTTTTTCACTAGAAAATACTTGAATCTCAACTCCGTTTATGTTTACCTGATTTTGACCTGTCTGCAGTGCCATCTTAGCTACACGCACAACTTCTTCTTTCTGCAAGATTTTTGCTTCTTCTTGCCTATTCTTTTGAATTTGTCCCAAAAGAAGGGTAGCAATACTGGCAAAGATAGCTAGAGCAACTACTGCTTCTAGTAAAATTACTGCCCTAATTTTTTGTTTCCTTAATGCGTTTAATTTTTCCATTTCCTAGATATAATTGATAGCGAATCACTCCTTTACTGGTCTGAAATTCAACCTTAGCTAGGGACGAATTGCCCCCAGCTCGGTCAAATGTAATACTTTGGCCTGTTGGTGCTTGAATGCCTTTAGGAACTGTCAACTTTTGACTGCCATTGCTAATCGTCTGCCCATCTAAGTTTAGACTAGTCTTTTGCTGACTGCCTACACTGCGTCTTTGAGTTTCCCGATAAAGTTCTTCAAACTCCATAAAGAAAATTTGCTCCTCTACCGCCGCAAAAGTGGACTGAACAGAGCCGGACAAGCCCAAGGCAACGATACTCACAAGTCCCAAAACCAAGAGGCTTTCCAGCATGGTAAAAGCCTTAATCTGCAACGGTTTGACTGGTATTTTGTTTAGCATGGTATTCTTTATAAGCTTTAGCCTGTTCTTCCGTGATTCGCCCATCTGCTTGTAACTTGCTTAGACTAGCATCTTCATTTTTATCCAAGCTATAAAGTTCTGCCTGACTTTCCACCACTTTAACAACAGCAGCTTTTCCTTTATCATTGACCGCCTCTTTTTGCTTGGTCAAATTAGGTACAAAGAGTAAGAGAAGCACGCTGATGATTAAAAGGACCACCAACATCTCTACCAGTGTGAAAGCTTTAACCTTAGCTTTTTTCAAGAATGTCATCATTTTTTTCATTTTAAAAATTTACCTCCATATTTTGATACATAGGCATTAGCATTGCCGCATAAAGTAAAACGATAATCAGAGCCACAAAGATAAAGACCAGTGGCTGCACCAGATTCATGGTGCGATTGACTCGGGTAAAAAAGGCTTCCCAAGTTTTTTCAGCATAGATTTCCAACTCACTACCCAGCTTGGACTTGACTTCTCCATACTCGATGATGAGACTCAACTCCTTTTTAAAGAAAGGATAGGTCGCTATGGTTTGAGAAAATTCGCGACCATTTTGTAGGGCTTGAGACAGATCTTGACCGACTTCTTTAAAGAGCTGGGAACCTTGTTCCTGCATGATTTGAAAAATCTGCGTCAACTCCATACCCTGCGAAATCATATTGCCCCATTCACGCGCATAATAGGCTGTCAGATAGGTCTGCACAAAGATTCCAAGAAAGGGAAGGCGTGCTAAGGTAGAAAAGACACGCATCTTAGAACTTCTTTTATAAAAAATTAGTGCTAAAAGGGTAAGTAGAGAAACAAACCCTACCATGCCTAGAAAGATTTGTGGCAGATTGCCAATAATTTGGGTGGCAATATTGCTACTATCCAGTTGTGGTAGTAGGTAGTTACGTAGCCCCAGCATAATTAAGAGAAGAAACCCCAGCAAAATCAAGGGATAGGTCGCTACTTCAATTAGTTTTTTCTTGACCTTGGTCAGATTGTCTAGATACTCTTCTATCTTTCCCAAACTCAGGTGGAGATTCCCATGAACTTCAGCTAGGGATAACTGAGTGACAATGGCACTTGAAAAGCCTAAACTTTCCATCATTTCTGAGAATGATTTCCCCTGAGACAAACCTGTGCGCATCTGGGTCACGCACTGCTTGTCCAACAAGGCACTCCTATCTAAAAAGGAGATAGTCTCCACCAGATGAAAACCGCTGGAAAAGAGATTGTTAAACAGGGTGATGATATTTTTTTGCTTAGCTGTAGCTAATTTTTTCCGTTTCAGCCTGAAGACTTGTGATATGTCCATCTTTAAGAAGCTGGTCAATCTGCGCATTCCAGCTAGTTGGCTGGTGTTCTTGATAGTCTTTGTTTGCAAAGTCAACGATTCCTCCTCCCCCGATTAATCTCTGATAGCAGACGCCTTGCAGAACGACTGCCAATTCCTCCTCACTCACACCCAACTCCAGCAGGCGCTCATAAACACCTCGAATACTCTTGGCGTGAATGGTTGAAAAGACTGTCGCACCTGTCAGACTAGCTCTGACCACTGCACGCGCCGTCTCGCTGTCTCGAATTTCTCCGATAATCAAGAGATCTGGTCGATGACGCAAGGAAAGTTTGATTAGATTTTCATAGGTCAACCCGATTGCTTCGTTCAACTGCAATTGGAGCATGTCGTCCTGCTTGATCTCAACTGGATCTTCGATGGACATGACTTGCTGTCCTTTAAAGAGAGACTTGGCCAATTCATGCATCAGGGTTGTCTTTCCACTTCCGACTGGGCCAGCAAAAAGATAAAGTCCCCGCTGCCTGTACTGCTTGCCCAATTCTTCAATATCCTGAAACCAAAAATGCAAATCCTGCTCCTCATCATGCAACAAGCGAATAACTAAACTCTCCTGCCCTCGATAATCACCTACAGTAGATAGACGTAAGGACGCCATCTTCTGGTCATAGGCATAATCACAGGAACCAAGTTGACTACGTCGCTTTTCTCCAACATTCATACCCGCCACAAACTTAAAGTGACTGATGACGGCCGCAAATTTTTCAAAATCATAACAACCGATTTTACAGCGCTCGTCTCCGACCCTCATATGAAGCTCATAGGCGTCTAACTTGGGGACAAAATAAATATCTTGTGCCCCTTTTTTCCGAGCCGAACGAATGATTTCTTGTGCAATTTCTTGAACCATACTTACCTCCTCACCTATACTATTCGCAAAGATTTGGGAAAATAAAAAAAGCAACTCCAAAAAAGTTACTTTTTCTCTATTTTAATTTCATACGGCAAGAACGGTGCCTTTCCTTACCTGTTTGTTTTTCATAGCCTGGACGTAATTTTTCATCTGGAATAACCTGTTCATCCTGTAAAAGAGCCAAAGAATGGTATTGTTGTAAATACTCGTCACATTCATCACACCAGCGTTGGTCTTCTGGATCCCAAAAAATGGTCATCAAATCACTTCTACTTTTATAAAGAGGGGATTCTTGCTCCAATCGAAACCAGCAAGTCTTGTAGTATTTGAGAGCATCATAATACTGGTCAAACTTCTTACTCGCTACAATATCTTCTTCCCAACCTTCTAAGAACCACCACGGTTCAAAATCTCCGTACATTTCTATAACACGATACATATTCATTCATTCCTTTGTACCGTATATTATAACCAATTCCGCCAAACAAGGAAAGTAAAATGCTCATTTCTTGACTTTTTTGATAAAAATCCAGCCATCTGATGATGACTGAATTTCTATTTACTTATATGATAAAACTTTTTACTTCTTAAGCTTCTGAGATATCATTTTCGATAATGACCTTAATGGCATGGTGGTCTGCTGCCTTACCGAAGACTTCATAGGCTTTTTCAATTTCACTTAGTTTGAAATAATGAGTTACCAATTTTTCTGGTTCAATCTTATGACTTTCAAGTGCTTTCAACAATTGCGGAGTGGTATTTGTAGATACCAAACCAGTTGTTACATTGATGTTGCGAATCCAAAGTTTGTCCAAATCGAATTCAACTGGTTTACCATGTACACCACAGTTGGCAACTGTTCCGTCTATACCGATAATCTTTTGACAGAAATCAAATGTTGCAGGAATACCAACAGCTTCGATAGCAACATCTACACCACGCCCATCTGTCAAATCATAAATTTCTTTAATGGCTTTTTCAGGGCCTGAAGAATTAACCTTGTGAGTCGCACCAAATGATACAGCAGTTTCCAAGCGGTTATCGTCTAAGTCCACCATAATCAATTTAGCTGGCGAATAGAATTGAGCTGTTAAAAGAGCAGCCAATCCAACTGGTCCTGAACCAATAATGGCTACACTACAACCAGGTTCTACTTTCCCTTTCAAGACACCAATTTCATATCCAGTAGGCAAAATGTCTGATAGCATAACCAAAGCTTCATCTGACAAGTCTTCTGGAGTGTGGTAAAGAGTGTTATCTGCATGAGGGACACGTAGATACTCCGCCTGCATACCATCAATCAAGTGACCGAAAATCCAGCCCCCTTCGTCTTCACAGTGGGCATAAATTCCTTTTTTACAGTAGTAGCATTTACCACAGGCACAGACACAAGAAATCAAAACCTTGTCGCCTTTTTTGAAGTTAGACACTCCTTCTCCAACTTCTTCAACAATCCCAATTCCTTCGTGACCAAGAATGGTACCACTTTGGCAAGCAGGAACATCCCCTTTGATAATATGGAGGTCTGTTCCACAAATAGTGGTTTTTACGATACGCACAATAGCGTCTGTTGGCTTGCGAAGCACTGGTTTGTCTACATCAACAAAAGAAGCAAGTCCTGGTTTAACATAAGTATAGGCTTTCATAAAGCACCCCTCCGTTTTTTTATTTGTACTATTTATAATATAATTGTAAGCCTTTTCATTTGTTTGTTCAAGCCTTTTTGTAATTTTTTTAACTTTTTTATTTACCGGTAAAGTACCATGCATAAAAAAGCAGAAGCTAGTCTCTAACTTCTGCTTTCTCTCTTATGCTTGATAACGTTTCACACCATCTAGGTAGGTTGCTACCAATTCCAAATCTTTATCTAGTACGATAAAGTCAGCATCATAACCTTCACGAATTTGTCCACAGACATCGTCAATATTAACAGATTTTGCTGGGTTAAGGCTAGCCATCATGACCGCTTCGTGTGGATTTGCAATACCCCACTCGACTACATTTCTCATACCATCTTTAAGTTTGAGGATAGAACCTGCCAAGTTACCTGTCGATTTGAGACGTGCAGTTCCATTTGCTACTACAACAGGGAATTCTCCCAACATATAGTCACCGTCTTCAAGCCCACCAGCTGTCATACAGTCCGTAATAAGAGCGATGTTTTCTGTCCCCTTTTGCTTAAGTAAAATCTCACAAGCTTTTGGATCTACGTGATAACCATCACAGATCAATTCTGCGTAAGTATGTGGGAGCTCATACATAGCTCCTACCATACCTAGTTCGCGGTGTGTTAAGCCACGCATCCCATTATAGGCATGTACCCATACACTAGCTCCAGCATCAACTGCCTTCTTAGCTTGTTCAAATGTCGCATCTGAGTGTCCAAGTGCAACTGTCACACCTTCACCTGTAATAGTACGTACAAAATCTTCCACTCCATCACGTTCTGGTGCAATAGCGATTTTATTTAGCATCCCTTTTGCAGCATCCTGCCAAGAATGAAACTCCTCAACACCCGGGTCTCTCATATAAGTTGGATTTTGTGCCCCCTTAAAAGTTTCTGTGAAATATGGACCTTCATAATAAATCCCACGAATCTTAGCACCTGTTGCTTCTTTATAATGGTTTCCAAGATTTTCAGTGACTGCAAGCAATTGCTCATAAGTGGCTGTTAAAGTTGTGGGCAAGAAACTGGTAACACCGGTACTAAGAAGTCCTTCACTCATAGTATGCAATGTACCTTCAATGTTGTTGTCCATCACATCTACACCTGCATATCCATGAATATGAGTATCCACAAGACCTGGTGCAATGCTATAACCAGTATAGTCAAGAACCTCTGCTCCTTCAGGAATTTGATCCACATGTTTCCCAAATTTGCCATCAACAAGTTCTAAGTACCCACCGCGACGAATGCCAAATGGATAGAAAAACTGATCCGCTTTAACGTAATTAGGCATAATAATGACCTCCTTAAAAGATTACTTTTGATATTTATTATGTCAATTACATTATAAACCTTTCTGATTCATTTGTAAATGGTATAGACCTATTTTCTAGAGATATTTTAAAAGAGCTGGATTTTTCCAACTCTTTTCTTTTAAATACAAGTTATTTTGATTTGACTGGCTTGTCTTGAGCTGTTTGCAAGGCTGTAG
>CAUQTL010000008.1:0-30657 GCA_963521035.1 uncultured Streptococcus sp. | reverse complement strand
AGTTGTGAGGGACGGCAGCAGCCACCAAAGGTGTCTCATGCCTAAATTGGAAGCCTAAGGTCTTCCAATTTCCCTGAACGATTTGATTGGCATCCAATCGTTCTTTCACAACGGCGGTGATTGTCCTATATTAGCTCGCTAACGCTTGCAAATCAAACGACCATTATCGTGTTTGGCGACTTCGTCGCTTTTTCTTATATCTTTATCGAATAGCCTTACTTCCGATATCTGTTCGGTAAAAGAGGCCTTCTGTTTTTTGTTGGGCGAGTTCTTGGTAGATGGTGTTTCGGGCTTCTTTGACAGTGTCTGCTGTGGTGACGAGCATATAGACACGGCCACCATTTGACAGCAGTGCTCTGCTATTTTCCGAAAACTTAGCACCTGCATAGTAGGTGATGATGTCGCCTTCTGTCTTGGTAGGAAGCTTGACACCTTTCTCATAAGCGAGTGGATAGCCGTTTGATGCGACAACCACACCCAGAGTCATACCCTTGTCCGTCCAAGTGATGGCTGGCTCTTTACCATCTAAAATGTCAGTGATGTTTTGTGCAAAATCTGATGTTAAGCGAGGCAAGATGATTTGCGTTTCAGGATCTCCAAAACGAGCGTTGAACTCGATAACCTTAGGACCGTCCGCTGTCAAGATAAGCCCCGCATAAAGAACACCCAGATAAGGGCGCCCTTCTTTAATCATCCCTTCTAGGACTGGCTTGACAATGGTATCAACCGCTGTATCAATTACACTCTGTGGCAAGTGTGGAACTGGCGCATAGGCACCCATCCCTCCCGTGTTAGGGCCCTTGTCGCCATCATAGGCACGCTTGTGATCCTGAGCCGTTGGCATAATGTAGAACTTGTCCCCATTGACAAAGGCAAAGAGAGAGAACTCCTCACCGTCGAGGAATTCCTCGATGACCACACGCGCACCTGAGTCCCCAAATTTATTGTCCAAAAGCATCTCGTGAGCGGCTTCGACCGCTTGCTCGACTGTCTCAGCAACGACGACACCTTTCCCAAGCGCCAAACCATCCGCCTTGACCACGATAGGAGCCCCCTGCTTTTCGATATGGGCCTTAGCTTCCTCAAAATCTGAAAATGTGCCATAGGCTGCTGTCGGAACGTCGTATTTGACCATGATTTCCTTAGCAAAATCTTTGGACCACTCCAACTCCGCTGCCAATCTTGTCGGACCAAAAGCCTTGAGCCCAGCTTTGTTAAAATCATCCACAATCCCAGCCGCAAGGGCATCATCTGGCCCTATAAAAGTCCAAGCAATATCGTTGGTTTTTGCAAACTCAATCAATTTAGAATGTTCGGAAATAGAGATATTTACCGATTCCAGACCATCCAGAGTCATACCGTCATTCCCAGGAGCTACAAATACTTTTTCAACGTCTTTTGACTCAAGCAACTTCTTAGCAATCGCATGCTCACGACCACCCGAACCGACAACTAACAGCTTCATCTTACAACCTCTTTTGCGAATTATTTACTAATATTATAACATAAACGTTCGTTTTAATCTTGTTTCACTCCGCGTTTTTACGCAAAAAAAGGAAAGAAACTGTTTTCTTTCCTTTACGTTCTTAATGTCTAAAATGTCGCACGCCTGTGAAGACCATGGTCAAGCCATATTTATCCGCCGCTTCGATGGATTCCTGATCACGGACCGATCCACCTGGTTGGATGATAGCCTTAATACCTGCTTTGGCGATTTCTTCCACATTATCCGCAAATGGGAAAAAGGCATCCGAAGCAAGCACAGCGCCGTCCAGACGGTCTTTAGCTTGGTCAATAGCGATGCGAACAGAAGCCACACGGTTAGTCTGACCTGGACCAACACCCAGTGTCATGTGGTCGTTGGTTACAATGATTCCGTTTGATTTGACGTATTTAATAGCCTTCCAAGCAAACTCAAGAGCTGTCGCTTCTGTCTCAGTTGGTTGGCGTTTGGTCACCACTTGCCAATCGGCTGGGCTTTCCTTGACCACATCTTGGTTTTGCACCAGAAGTCCACCAACTACACCTGTGTATTCTGCTTCCACTTCGCTAGCCTCTTGAGCATCAAATGGCAAGGCAAGGATACGCAAGTTTTTCTTTTTGTTGGTCAAAATGGCTAGCGCTTCAGCCGTATAACTTGGTGCGATGATGATTTCAAGGAAAACACCATGCATCTTCTCGGCTGTCGCAGCATCCACCTCACGGTTAAGAACAACGATACCACCAAAGATAGACACTGGGTCAGACTCATAAGCGTAGTCCCAAGCAGTCTCGATGTCATCAGCCTGACCGACTCCACATGGGTTCATGTGTTTGAGAGCCACAACAGTTGGACGGTCTTTAAAATCACGGATGATACGAATGGCCGCATCAGCGTCACGGATATTATTGAATGACAATTCTTTCCCGTTGAGCTGTTTGGCTGAAGCAATCGAATAGTCTGTTGGCAAAGCTTTTTGGTAGAAATCCGCGTCTTGTTGAGGGTTCTCACCATAACGCATAGCTTGTTTGAGGTCATAGGTCAAAGTGAGCTTTTCAGGTTTGCTTTCTCCGACTTGAGCTGTAAAATACTCTGCAATCAAGGCATCATAAGCCGCTGTGTGGCGGAAAACTTTGGCTGCCAAACGTTGACGCGTTTCGTAAGTCGTTTCACCATTGGCTGACAACTCGTCCAAAACCACTGTATAGTCAGCAGGGTCTACCACAACCGTCACGCTGGCATGGTTTTTAGCTGCTGAACGAAGCATAGATGGCCCACCGATATCAATGTTTTCAACGGCATCCGCATAAGTCACATCTGGTTTAAGGATAGTTTCCTTAAATGGGTAAAGGTTGACCACCACAAGATCAATGAGCTCAATCTGGTTCTTCTTAGCTGCTTCCAGGTGACTATCCAAGTCACGACGAGCGAGGAGTCCACCGTGGATATTTGGATGAAGGGTCTTGACACGACCGTCCATCATTTCTGGAAAACCGGTCACATCATCAATCGCAATGGTATCTACCCCAGCATTATCAAGGGCAACCTTTGTCCCACCTGTCGAGATAATATCCCAACCAAGTTTTTTAAGTTCTTGGGCAAATTCAACAATGTCCGCTTTGTCTGAGACGCTGATTAAGGCGCGTTTAGTCATCTTTTTTCCTTTCATTTTCAAACTCTCTACCTACGCATTTTTCGATTCATAAAGTGTAGGGAGACGATTACCAAGACTCCCAAAATTACTGTCAGTAAAAATCTCCCCCAATAGGGAATCTCTGGGAAGAAAAAATTTACTAGTAAACGTAGAATGATTACCAAGGTAATCAAGGCAAGTGTTTCCAACCATTTTTTCATTTACTTGTCCAACAATTCTCTAATAACCTCTGGATACAACTTGTACTCTGCTTCATGAATACGTTCTTCAAAGCTGGCTATGGTATCATCAGCTAGTCGTGGCACACTCACTTGTTTGATAACCTTTCCTGTATCCACACCTGAATCCACCCAATGAATGGTCACGCCGCTCTCAGCAACGCCAGCATTCCAAGCGTCCTCAATTCCGTGAGCTCCTGGAAATTCTGGCAAGTAGGCTGGATGAATGTTGATAATTCTGCCTTCGTAAGCTGCCAGTAAAGTAGGCCCAACAATTTTCATGTAGCCTGCTAGACAAACCAAGTCAATCTGGTGCTCTTCCAAGAGTTCGACAATGGCTGCTTCGTAGTCTGCCTTGCTCTCAAACTCCTTGAGTTCAAAAGCATAGGACAGAACGCCGAGCTTGTCTGCACGTTCGAGAACATAGGCGTTACGATGGTCTGAAAAGACAAACTCTACTGGAAATTCTTCGGCAATCACCTGAAAATTTGAGCCATTACCAGAGGCAAAAACCGCTATTTTTTTCATTTGATGATGACACTTTCGTTTTCTTTCTTGACGATGCGACCAATTTCATAGACTGGTTCATCCAACAATTCCTTAACACGAATTACATTTTCAGGGCTAACTGCTAGCATAAGTCCCACACCCATATTGAAGATTTCAAACATTTCTTCGTGTTTGATCTGACCGTATTTTTCAAGGGCTTTGAAAATCGGTAAAACTGGAACCTTGTCTTCCTCAATCTCAGCAGCCAAGTCAGCTGCAAACATGCGAGGGACATTCTCAATAAAGCCACCGCCTGTGATGTGGGCAATGCCGTTGACCAACTCTTCCTTGATGAGTGGCAAAATAGCCTTGACATAGATACGAGTCGGCTCAAGAAGAACTTCCTTGAGTTGCTTGCCTTCCAATTCTGGAAGGACTTCCTCACCTGTGTAATCCGCAAAGACACGACGGACGAGAGAGTAACCATTGGAATGAATCCCACTTGAAGCAAGTCCAAGAAGAACATCTCCTTCTGCCACCTTTGAACCGTCAATGATTTGAGATTTTTCAGCCACACCGACCGCAAAACCAGCCAAGTCATAGTCATCTTCGCCGTACATGCCCGGCATTTCAGCCGTTTCCCCACCGATGAGGGCAGCACCAGCCTGCACACAGCCTTCTGCAACACCAGCGACTACTTGTTCTAGTTTAGCTGGTTCATTCTTCCCTGTCGCCACATAGTCGAGGAAATAGAGGGGCTCCGCACCTGCAGCGATGATATCATTGACACACATGGCTACACAGTCCTGACCGATGGTATCGTGCTTGTCGTACTTGATAGCCAGCATGAGCTTGGTTCCGACACCATCAGTTCCTGAAATCAAGACGGGTTCTTTAACCCCAGTCTTTGAAAGGTCAAACATACCACCAAAGCCACCCAGAGCTCCCATGACACCTGCACGCTCCGTACGAGCCACGTGCTTTTTGATTCGTTCAACAACTTCATAACCCGCTTCAACATCCACACCAGATTGAGCGTACGCATTTTTTGTCATTTATTTATTCCTTTTCTTTAATTAAGAATCGTCATCCGCCTACTTGTAAAAACTAGTCTTTTCTTCCAAACTTCGACGATAATCTTCTTCATAGTCGTAGAGAGGTGTTGGGTAGTCACCGTCAAAGTAAGCGACACAGAGGCCACCATTTGGCGCATCTGTTTCAATACCAATTGAATCAATCAATCCTTCAACAGAAAGATAGGTCAGGCTATCCGCCCCAATGATTTGACGAGTTTCTTCAACCGTATGATTTGCCGCAATCAGTTCCTGACGGGTCTGGATATCAATCCCGTAGAAACATGGATAAGCTAGCGCTGGACTACCAATGGCAACGTGAACCTCAGTCGCACCAGCTTCTTTCAAGAGCTGAACGATACGACGAGAAGTTGTTCCACGTACAATAGAGTCATCAATCATAACCACACGCTTGCCTTTTACAACACCAGAAACAGCAGATAGTTTCATCCGCACCCCTTGCTCCCGCAATTCTTGAGTCGGTTGGATAAAGGTACGTTGGGTGTATTGGTTCTTGATGAGGCCCATTTCGTTTGGTAAACCTGATTCTTCCGCAAATCCCATAGCCGCGCTGAGGGAAGAATTGGGCACACCGACCACGATATCCGCCTCATGCTTGAATTCACGCGCCAATTGGGCACCCATACGTTTACGTGCCGTATGGACATTGACACCGTGGATATTAGAATCAGGGCGAGCAAAGTAGATATACTCCATGGAACAGATTGCTAACTGGGTATCATCTGTATAGCTGTCATACTGGATGCCCTTGTCATCAATGATCACAATCTCACCTGGCTTCAAATCACGAATCCACTCTGCACCAATGACCTCAAAAGCACAGGTCTCAGAGGAAACAACCACCGCTCCGTTGGCCATTTTCCCGATAGAAAGCGGACGGAAACCATTGGGGTCAAGAGCCGCAATCAACTTATCCTCAAACAGCAAGATATAGGCAAAACCACCTTTGACAAGGCTGAGCGCTTCCTTGATTTTTCCCATCAGGCTAGGATTATGACTGCGACGAATGAGGTGAGCCAAGATTTCCGAGTCCGAAGTCGCGCTGAAAATCGCGCCTCTTTGTTCCAGTTCTTTCTTGAGAGAGGCTGCATTGGTCAGATTTCCATTATGAGCCAACCCAAACTGCATATCGTGAAAACGGAAGAGGAAAGGCTGGATATTATCTACAGAAGCTTCGCCAGCAGTCGCATAACGCACATGCCCAATCGCACCAGTTCCCGTCAATTTATCCAAATTAGCAGGATTTCTGAAGACTTCTGATAAAAGTCCCATATCGCGATGCCGCTTTAGTTTCCCTTGGTCATTGGAGAGGATTCCTGCCCCCTCCTGACCACGGTGTTGAAGACTGTGGAGACCAAAATAGGTCAACTTAGCAGCATCTGGATGTCCCCAGATACCGAAAACACCACATTCTTCATTAAGAGATTTTACTTCGTATGTCATTTTATATACCTAATTTTTATTTGTGTAGCACCAAGAGCTAAATCTACATGACTTTTACATTACTGATACTATCTATTAGAAAATCTGCAAGTCTTATTTTCCAGTAAAGTATTTAACCGCTGACGCGAACAGGTGCTGATCTTTATTTCCTGGGATATTTTGGAAAAGACCATCCTCATAACGTTCTGAGTGTCCCATTTTACCAATGATTTGGCCGTTCTTGCTGGTAATTCCTTCGATGGCATGGATAGAACCATTCGGATTGTACTTAGAGTCCATACTTGGCTTTCCATCAAAGTCAACATATTGGCTAAAGATTTGACCATTGTCACGGAGCTCCGCAAATTCCTCAGCCGTCACGACAAACTTCCCTTCACCGTGCGAAACAGGAATAGCGTGGATATCGCCCACTTCTACTCCAGCAAGCCATGGTGAGTTAGCATTGGCAATGCGAGTTTCCACCATCTTGGCCACGTGTTGGTTGGCATCATTGTAGAAAAGGGTTGGGCTAGTACTAGTAGCATCCTCAAAGTTCCCGTATGGAAGAAGACCTGATTTGACGAGGGCTTGGAATCCATTACAGATACCAATAATTAAACCACCACGGGCGATAAAGCTATCAATAGCTACACGCACTTTTTCATTAAGCAGGATATTGACAATGAACTTGGCTGAACCATCTGGTTCATCCGCAGCCGAGAATCCACCGGCAAAAAAGAGAATGTTAGCCTTACCGATGTTGTCAACCATAGTTTCGACTGACTTGACAATAGCCTCTTCATTCAAGGTCACGAATGGCACCAAGTTAACCTCTGCACCTTCTTTTTCAAAGGCCTTGGCTGAGTCATATTCCGAGTTAGTGCCTGGGAAGACTGGGATGTAAACCACAGGTTTTTCAACTTTTTCTTTAGCTTGAATGGCTATGTTAGTAGCGACAGCTGATACTTCAGCTAGTTCTTTGGCTTGGACAAACTCTGTTGGGTAAACTTCTTCCAATTTGCCTTGGAAGGCACTGTCAAGTTTGTGTCCATCTAGCTTCACACCGTTGACAGTTAGTGTAAATTCTGCTGTCGTCTGTCCAATCTTCTCTACTCCAGCGATTTCTTCAGGAGAAGTAAAGACAAATCCGCCCAATTGTGCTGTCAAAGCTGTCTCAAGCTCAGGCAAGGTCACCTCTGCGCCGATATGATTTCCAAAGGTAGCAAGGACCAAACTTTCAAGCACACCGCCGTATTTAACAGCTGACGCAGATGTCACTTTGTAGCCAGCCTGGATGTCTTCAAACTGAGCAAAATTTTTCTTAGTCAAGTCAAAATCAATCTCTGCTGAAAGTGCTTGGCCTGGAATGTAGTAGATATTTTCCCCAACAGCTTTAAATTCTGGAGAGAGCACCTTACGGCTATCTGCTGTTGTCACTCCAAAAGCAACCAAGGTTGGTGGCACCGTCAATTCTTCAAAAGTACCAGACATGGAGTCCTTACCACCGATAGATGGCAAACCAAGTTGGATTTGTGCTTCGATAGAGCCTAGAAGAGCTGCTACTGGCTGACCAAAACGCTCAGCTTGTTTATCCATGCGCTCGAAATACTCTTGGTAAGAGAAACGAGCCTTAGACCAGTTGGCACCAGCAGCAACCAAACGAGCAGTTGCTTCGATCACCGCATAGGCAGCACCGTGGTATGGAGACCATTCAGCTACATATGGGTTGAATCCTTGAGCCATGACTGACGCAGTATGAGTCACACCGTGTTGAACTGGTAATTTCTGCACAGATGCCTCAGTTGGTGTGAGTTGGTAACGACCACCAAGTGGGTGATTAACCGTTGAGCGTCCAACAGAGCAGTCAAAGATAGTCTGTAATCCTTTTTGACTCGCATGGTTGAGGTCAGATAGAACCGTAAGAGTATCTGCTTCAAGTGTGTTAGCAGATGTTTGACGTTCTTCTGGAAGTTTGACATCCTTGTCCACAACCTTTGCATCAACGACCACGCGCACACCGTTTGTATCAAGGAAACGACGCTCCAAGTCCACAATTGTCTCACCATTCCAATGCATAACCAGATTTGGTTTTTCAGTCACTGTCGCAACCACAACAGCATCAATATTTTCTTTGTTACATTCCGCAACGAAGGCATCTACATCCTCAGGACGAACCACGACCGCCATCCGTTCTTGTGATTCAGAGATTGCAATTTCGGTGCCATTCAAGCCTTGGTATTTAAGAGGAACCTTGTTGAGGTCGATTTCAAGACCGTCTGCCAATTCACCGATAGCCACACAGACACCACCAGCGCCAAAATCATTTGATTTTTTGATAAGGCGAGTCACATCGCCATTACGGAACAGACGTTGAATCTTGCGTTCTTCGATAGCATTCCCTTTTTGAACTTCAGCTCCAGCAGTTTCCACAGACTCAAGCGTTTGAACCTTAGAAGAGCCCGTCGCACCACCGACACCATCACGTCCAGTCTTACCTCCAAGGAGGATAATGACATCACCCGCTTCAGGTTTTTCACGGACAACATTGCCCTTAGGAGCCGCTCCGACAACAGCACCAAGCTCCATGCGTTTAGCTACAAAGCCTGGGTGGAAATATTCACGAACGTAGGTCGTCGCAAGCCCAATTTGGTTACCGTATGAAGAATAACCATGAGCCGCTGTCTTAGAAATGACCTGTTGTGGCAATTTCCCAGCACGCGTTTCCGAAATCGGTGCTGTAATATCACCCGCACCCGAGATACGCATGGCTTGGTAAACATATGAACGACCTGATAATGGGTCACGAATAGCACCACCGATACAAGTAGCCGCCCCACCAAATGGCTCAATCTCAGTTGGGTGATTGTGGGTTTCGTTTTTAAACATGAGGAGCCATGGTTCTTTCACACCATCAACGTCCACTTCGATTTCTACTGAGCAAGCATTGATTTCGTCTGACACTTCCATATCATCCAAACGTCCATTAGCACGCTCATAACGACCGAAAATAGTCGCCATATCCATCAAGGTTTGCGGTTTTTCAGAACGCTCCAACTCATCGCGCATAGCGATATATTTATCATAGGTTGACTGCAATTGCTTTTGAAATTTAGAAGCTGAAAAGTCGATGTGTTTCAACTCTGTCTCAAAAGTCGTGTGACGGCAGTGGTCAGACCAGTAAGTGTCCAAAACCTTGAGTTCAGTTTCCGTCGGCACGCGCCCGATTGACTTGAAGTAGTCTTGGATAAAAAGCAAATCATCCACTTCCATAGCCATCCCTTGCTCGGCCTTGTAGAGGGCAAAATCTTCTGCTGTATAGCTTTCAAAGAAAGTCAATTTTGGAATGGTCTTGTCTGACTCAGAAAATTCCTGCTTGGCAATCCCTGTCGTGATATCTTTGAAACGAGAATCAACTGGATTGAGCAAGTAGTTCTTGACTGCTTCTAGCTCAGTAGCTTCAATGTCCTTATTGACCAAGTAAAGTTGAGCTGTGTTGACGGTCACATCACTCGAACTTCCCAGCAAAAGCAAGGCTTCCTGTGAAGATGCTGCACGCTGGTCAAACTGCCCTGGCAGGCTTTCAATAGCAAAGAAAGCATAGTTAGCAAGATCCGCCTGCACAGCCGCTTCGTCCAAGACATGGTCTGTCACCTGCTCAGAGAAAATGTGTTTCTCTGCAGGTGCAAACAAGTCCTCTGCCAAGTCAAATACATCATACACTTGTACAATACGAATACTTTTCAAGTTTGAAAGTCCCAAGTTATGCTGGAGTTCTCTAACCAAACTCTCTGACTTGACCTGAAAATCAGCCTTTTTCTCAACAAAAATACGTTTATCCATCAATCCTTATTCCTTTATTTCAGCTCTTACAATGTTCCAACGACCTTGAGGTTGTTATTTCAATTCTTGCAACTTTTCCCAGACAATCTCGTAAACATCAGTCAATTCACCCAAACCACGACGGAAAACATCCTTGTCCATGTGGTTGCCATCTGCATCCCACAAACGGCAGTTATCTGGTGAAAATTCGTCCGCTAAGATAATCTTGCCATCCTTGTCAAAACCGAATTCTAGCTTAAAGTCAATCAATTTGAGACCAATCTCAGCAAACCAGACTTTCAAGAGTTCATTGATCCGACGCGTCTCTTCCTTCAAGTAGGCAATCTGCTGGTCATCCGCAATCTGTAGGAATTTCACATGCTCGTCATTGATAAATGGATCATCCAAGTCATCATTTTTGTAGTAAAATTCGACAATCGGATTCTCAAATGCAATGCCCTCATCTACGCCAAAACGTTTTGAAAAGGAACCAGCCGTGTAGTTGCGAAGCACAACTTCCAAAGGAATAATCTTAACCTTTTTATTGAGTTGTTCTGTATCCGAAATTTTCTCCACAAAGTGAGTCGCTACACCAGCCGCATTTAATTTCTCAAAAATAAAAGATGAAATCTGATTATTCAACACTCCCTTACCCGCAATCTGCTCCTTCTTGACACCGTTGAAAGCAGTCGCCTGGTCCTTGTAAGTTGAAATAATAAGATTTTCATCCTCAGTGGTATAGATATCTTTAGCTTTTCCCGAATAGATCAATTGTTTTGACATTTTAAAGTTCGCCTTTCGTATTACTTGAGCACATTCTAACACAAAAAAACAAAAATTACAAGAATTTAACCGAATAAATAACGTATTGACATCAAAAATCATAAAGAAAAAACTGTAAGAAGTATCTTTCTCACAGTTTTAAAATCATTTAACTCTAAAAACACGAACATTATTCTTTGTTCAAAAATTGATCCAAATAATAGCGTAAATAACTTTTCTTGCCCGTAATCATCTGCAGGCGACCTTCCACCCCGTACCTAAGTTTTTCAGCCTGATCAGCAGTCAGATCAGTCTCCGCCTCGATTTTAAAGAAATTCCCTTTTTCAGTCTTAGTAGCTGTCGCATCAATACTTGTAATAGTAGAATCTAGGAAAAGTTGATTCTTGGCATCATGAGTCGTAGTATAGCGAACAGAATCACCGACCTTGATCCTTGCTACATCCTTTGAACTTAGATAAGCTGTTAGTTTGGCTTTCCCTTCTTTTTCCAAGGACGGATAGAGTTGGGCTAGTAGGGCACCTTCTGCTACCATGCTAGAATCACTGGTCTCAGGATTAAGATGAAGCACCCCATCCTCACTGGCCGTAATTTTCCCCTTGTCTAAAAGATTTCCCTGTACCTTCCTACCTGACTCTACCTCCAAGATTTTCTGGTCTAGAAGGGTCAATTCCTGACCAATCTTAGCCAAGTATTGCGATTTAAGAGATTCCAATTGACTGCTCAAACCAGACGCATAGGCTTGCTGGGTACCTGAACCTGCATACTGGACACGGTAAGTAGCAAGACTGGATTCTAACTGAGAAAGCTGCACTTCAACCTGCGCCACTGCCTGAGCCTTAGCTTGCGGATTTTCCTCGCCCTGAGACTTGTAGGACTGATAGAGAGAGTAGGCTAGATTCTGACTGGCCAAGGAAGCACCTGTTTCAATAGCTGACTTAGCTGTCTGGTAATCGCGAATTTTAGCCTCTGTTTGGCTGATGAGGGTGCCGATTTCGGCTTGGGTTTGGCTAGCTGCTGCATTCTGGGACGCGATGGTCTCATTTTGTTGCGATGTACTAGCCCTAAGACTGCCTGCTTGACTGATGTAGTCGCGAAAGGTGGCTTGGTAGCCAAACTTATCCTCCTCTGGAAAGTGGTTCTCCCCTTCTTGCAGACTCTTTTGCAAATACTCCAATTGCTTTTTTTGATCCTTAAGCATGTCCAACTGACTAGCATAGGCCTCCGCTTGGACACCCTCTGCCCCTTCTTGATATTGAACCAACAGTTCTCCCTTTTTAACCAGCTTATTTTCTTCCAAATGATTAACAAGAATACGATTGTTGCTAGTTGACTGGATATTTGCAAGGATACGACTAGGCTCGACAGTAGCTCTAGTTGATAAACTTATCTCCTTCTCTGCAAATGTTGCAAAGCCAAGTAAAAACACGAGCAGAAGGGACATGGGTACAATCACCCGACTGGAAAAATTATGGTAACGACGATTATAAAACTCCGCACTTTCTAAAAATTCTGGTTTCATCCTCTCCTCTTTCTAGCTATTCACCAAATGGGCATAAAAGCCACCCCGTGCAAGCAAATCAGCATGCTTTCCTTCTTCAACAATCTTGCCCTGGTCCAAGACAACAACCTTCTCTGTCCGCTCAGCAATGGTCAAGCGGTGGGCGATGAAAATCAAGGTCTTGTCCAAAGCCATGAGATTATCGACAATTCGCTTCTCTGTCAAAATATCCAAACTGCTGGTCGCCTCATCCAAAATCAAGACTGGCGCATCTGTCAAGAGAGCACGCGCCAGAGCGATTCTCTGACGTTGACCACCTGAAATTCCTGCCCCATCCGAAGTCAATTCTGTCTGGTAATTCAGTGGCATCCGCTCGATATCCTCCCGAATCTCTGCCAATTCGACCGCCCGTAAGATATCTTCCTGAGTCGTCCCCTCCTTGGCTCCCAAAAGAAGATTCTCCAAAATCGTTCCGTTAAAGACATAGGGCTGTTGAGGCAGATAGTTGATATACTGGCGCAAGGCCTTTTTATCAATCTGATTGAGATTGACACCACCCAGACTAATCTCTCCCTGACTTGGATCATAAAAATTAACCATCATCTTAGCCAAGGTCGTCTTACCTGACCCTGAAATTCCCACAAAAGCCACCTTAGACCCTTGGGGAATAGTCAAATTGATATCCGACAAGACGTCTCGACCATAGCCATACTTATAGTAAACCTGCTTGAAAGTCATCTCTCCCTTCATCAAGCTCAAATCCTCAACTGTTTTCTTCTCCTCAAACTCCGAAGTTACTAGATAAACCTCATTTAGACGGTTATTGGCGACCTGTGCTGTCTGAAGCTTGGTTTGCAGATTGATGATATTTTCCAAAGGATTGGTAAAGTAAACCAGCAAGGTATTATAGGTAATCAACTGCCCCAAACTCATCTTGCCATCCATAACCAGAACAGCCCCCATCCAGAGAATGCCGACATTGAGCAAGAGATGGGCAACTTTTTTCAGAGCCTTTTGCTGACTCTCTGCCCGACTATAGGTAAAGGATTTTTTCAGATAATCTACAAATTCCTTGTCAATCTTTTGGTAACGTTGACTTTCACTGGTCAAAGACTTGATAGTCTCAATACCGTTGATGTCCTCAATGATAGAAGAAGACAGAACCGCATTGGCTTCCATGGTATCCCGATTCATCTTTTCAAACGGCTTCATAAAAGCAAAGATAATCACTGTATAGATAGGAAGTGCCAATAAAGTCATGAAAAAGAGATTAGTATTTTGTGAAAATAAAACAAGAGAAATAATGACAACTGTTGACACATCTAGGAAAATCGAAAGAATGGTCGAAGCCAGCGCATCAATGATACTATTGGCATCCGTGAAACGAGACACGATTTCCCCTGTCCTGCGTGTCGCAAAGAAGGACATAGGCAGGTTAAAAACATGCTTGATATAGGACAAAATCACATCAATCGACAAACGTTGCCCCAAAACAAGCAAGAGATACTCCTGAGCGTAAGACAAGATCTGCTGAAGAATATAAACAATCACCAGCCCGATAGAAATAATCCCCAACGTCGAACGCATCTGATCTGGCACATAGGTATCAATGATAGACTGCAGATAATAAGAACCCACAATGTTAATCAAGGTTACCAAGAGTGTTGCCAAAACGATATTGGCAATCAAGCCACGCTGCTTCACTAATATAGGTATAAAAGAGAGCAGTCCATTCTTTTGATCCTTATGAGGCTTGTAGTCTGGACTAGGTGCCATAAACAGAGTCACTCCTGTCCATTCTTCCGCAAAACGCTCACGTGGCAATTTGGTCAATTTCACCCCAGGATCTGGATCGGCAATATGAATGCTATCCTTATCCTGCCCAGTCACCACATAGTAGTGGAGCAATTTTCCTTCCTTAAGCACATGGGTAACAAAAGGAAAGGTCAAATCTGGCAAGTCAAAGAGCGTCATATCCGCCTTGATTGCTCGCGTCTCAAAGCCTATCTCCTCTGCCACCTTGACCAAGCCCAAAGCCGTCGTGCCATCCATGGTCGTCTTGGCCAATTCTCGCAAGTGAGCCAAAGAATAGTAGCTACCATAGTAGCCAAAAACCATGGCTAATGAAGCTACACCGCAGTCCATCTGATCCACCTGCGGACGATAGTGACGTTTCCCAAATTTCATATTCATCTCCTTTTTCCTAATACTCATCTGATAACAACTATCTTACCCCAATCACCAAACAAAAACTGGACTTCCTCCCCAAATGCGCCTATCTCCCTCCCAACTGCACTTTTTGGATAAAAAAATAGGCAGAACAAACGTCCTACCTACTAAAAATATGGTATGAAAGGAAATTGATTTTTTACTGACACCCTAGGCAATCTTGGAACAAATAAATCATTGATAGTAACATTCACGACATCCTATTTATTACTACAATTTCTAATGTCCCTGTTATTTCTAAGCCACCTCTGGTATGATCTATTACTAGTCAGAATAGATAACACCGTTCTAAATTACGATTCATAGTTACTCCTTTTAAACTCCGATGTGATGCATTCTGAGATTATACCCTAGTCATTTTAGCGCAGACTAACAAGTCATTCTTAGCTACTTACTCTACTTGCTTTTTATTGACCTTATATCCTAGATAAAAGAGCCCAAATAAAACAGGGTAAATTTCTGGATAAAATAGGGTATTGATCGGATTTTTCAAAATCAAATACGTTGCGATGTAGATTATGAGCGATACGGTAAAATAACCCTCAGCAAAACCTAATAAAAATGTTTTCATGTTAGACTCCTATTTACCTGATAAGAAATGGCGGAAAGTTCTGCCATTCACATGCACAAAATCCCTTTGATTCAGATTCATCATTTATATCTTTGATTATTTTTTGACAAATCTTTGCGAAAAATACCAAAATATCCTGCGAAAAGCAAACCAACCAAAGTCCATTGCCAATTAAAGGATACTAACGAACCTGTACGAATCACATGAAGCGCGACATTAAGAGTTATTCCCAACAAAGGAAATATCGTGGCTAGTTTAGGTAACAATGTATTGAGATTAAGGTTGCGATTATTCATTATCTAACGCCCACGACGAGCCAAATCTGAACCAAATGTGTAACCAGCCCCAAATGCGCCAAATGCAATAGCACTTAGGCCAAATATAATCGAAATAGGTTCAATTCCTCCTTCAATTACTTGCAAATCTTTCTCATCAACTACTTGAAATTTATCCATTCTTTTCTCCTTTACTTCTATATAATAAAATGAATACCATTAAAAACAATGAAATTGTTGGTATATTAAAATCATCAAACCATGTAGGTAAGGGTAGCTTATTCACATCAGCTACCAACCTGATAATTGTATAAGATATTGAACTAAGTAATACCATAAGCTCAGGCCAAATCTTCAACATTAATTTAACAAATTTCATATATATCTACAAAATTATGGTCGATTAGCATAATATCCTGCAGCTATACCCGCACCTGCTGAAACTGTAGCAAGCGCAGCTACACCTCCAATTAATTTCCAACCAATAACTACACCACCAATAATAATTGGTGCAATTCCTCCATCTACATTCATCAACTCTTCTTCTGTAAGAGCTACAAAGTTCTGTTCCATTTTGTCAAAATTTGTCATCTTTTTTCTCCTTTATTTCTATTTTTTAGTTTACGATTTCTGGCTCTTAAACCATTTTAAAAACCAGAATAGATAAATTACTGAATTCCTTTTCGTCTCACTTATCTATTTGAGAAGTGATTTAAAATGAACAGGTAGATTTCATTTATTTTAAATACCATTTGATAAACCATGGCAATAAGATTGGTAAATACATCGCGTAGTCTCCTTCCTTTTCCTCTTACTTATCTATTCGAAAAAAATTTCGAAAATGTACAACTAAATTAAATTTTATTTAAAAAATAATTTAATGAACCACGGATACAAGATTGGTAGATACATAAACCAGACTCTTTTCTGTTTCCTCTTGCTTATCTATTCGAAAAAAATTTCGAAAATGTACAACTAAATTAAATTTATTTGAAAAATAATTTAATGTACCATGAATAGAAAATTGGTAGATACATGAAGCAAACTCCTTTCCTTTTCCTCTTACTTATCTAATCGAAAAAAAGTCAAAAAAATAAGAATATCAGAAAATTTTCCGACATTCTTATTGATAAACTCATCCAAGTCTAACAGATATTAGGCATTGAGATGTTTTTTAAGGGTTCTTCTGGCTGTTCGTGATACGGGGAAGTGCAAGCCTTCTAACAAGGTCACTTCTGTGGCAGTCATCTCTTCAATGGCCTGTAAACTGACTAAAGTATTGCGATTGGCATAGACAAAGTAATCTTTTTCAGCCTTGGCAGCGATATCCTTGAGACTGCCATAAATGGTCTTGATAGAATGATTGGCATAATAAACCTTGATACGGTGGGATTCCACTGAGGTTTCAAAAGCTAAAATCTCATGGTAGGGCAGAGTAAAGCCCCGTCTTCCCTCAAAACTATAGGTGAAGAGACGCATATTTTCCCTCTTGTCCACTGCCAGTACATAGTCCAGACAGCGCTCCAGCTGATGACGGTAATCCTCCTCAGGCTGATCCTTGGAAATAAAATCCAAGGCAGACAAGTGATAGCGAAAAGCTAGAGGCAAGGCCTCCGAGTGTGTGGACACAAAAACAATGCTTGTAAAGGGATCCCGCTCCCGAACCTGTTGAGCAACCTGAAAACCCCGTTCACGCTCTCCATCAATCTCTAAATCCAATAAATAGAGCTGGTAATGGTCAAAATACTGTGAATACTTTTCAACATCTTCATAGTTTTTAGCAATATCAATTTCCAATCTCAAATTACGAGAGCGACCGATATCTAGTAAAGTCTGCTCTATACGCCCCTGCTGGACTCTATCATCTTCCAAAACTAAAATTCTCATTCCTCTCCCCCTCGTTTCTCATCCTTAAATGGCAATTCTAAATCTTGTCTAAAAGTCGCCTCTCCTAGCTGGGTATCTAAGTTTAAATCATAATGAAAAACCATATCCTCCAAGGTTGCCAAGCCCAGTCCACTGTGGTTACCCTTGGTCGAATAACCCTTTTGACTGAGAATGCTGGGATTCAGTTCTTCCTTCTTACGAGTATTTTCAATGATAAAACGGACACTCCTATCACTTGCCAACAAAGCAACCCTAATCTGCGGATTTTCCGCCTCACTGGCTGCCTCTAAAGCATTTGTCGTGAGGATAGAGAGGATACGAATAGCCTCCAACATCGGCAAAGCCAGCTCTTCGACAACTCCCACCGTCTCCAAACTAAAATGAATTCCCTGATTATCTGCCACAATCATGGCTTTTGCCAAGGTATTACGAATGGCTATATCATGGATATTATGAAGATTAAAGGCTGTGTAATCCGCCTTCCTCAGCTTTTCATTGGTCTTTAGAAAGACATCTTGATAAATAGTAGAAACTTCTGCCATGTCTTGATTAGCTATAGCAGGCTCCATACTGGCGACAATTCCTGCAAAATCATGACGGAAACCTCGAACCTCATCATAGAGATGACCCAGCTTGTCCACCATCCCTTGCAAGGAACGATTTTCATCTTCCTGTCTCTGAATGGTCTGCTCATCACGATAAACCTGCTCTAAATGCTTGATGTAAAAAAGCCAAGAGAAAAAGAGAATGAAAATCAGGAGAGAAATGGTCGTATCAAAACGAACGTAGAAAGAACTATTTATATTGGTCATAAACGAAGAGAATATTCTAAATACAGTCAGAGGTAGGATAATGAAAAAACTCTTATGATAGTGGTTTTTGAAAGCATCTGAAAAAAATAAATCCAAATCCAAAGACCAACGCTTCATCATAACTACTGTTAGTACGATAGCTAATAGGGAAAAAGAAGAGTTAACAATCCCATTTCCTACTTCTGATAGCATATCTATATCTAACATCCGAATATAGAACAATACCAGTAAATAGCGAATACTCTGATAAAAACTAAAAAGATAGAGTGAAAGAAATAAAGACTCCCCCTTTTTCTTCCTATTCATGTAGAAAATAAGGTAAAAAAAGATTAAAACTTCCAAATACATAATTTCAAAAAAAGTTTTACCAGCTATTGCTTGCATCATTAGTAAATAGACTACGTATCTCTTTTTACGAAATTCTGGTGTAATTTGGTAACCTAGATAGATTGGAGGAACTATAATGGAGACTATCAACAATAAAGCAAATAGAGTTTCCTTAATAAAAGTCAAAATCATACTATCCAATCACGCTCTCCATCAATCTCTAAATCTAATAAATAGAGCTGATAATGGTCAAAATACTGAGAATACTTTTCAACATCTCCATAGTTTTTGGCAATATCAATTTCCAATCTTAAATTGCGAGAGCGACCAATATCTAGTAAAGTCTGCTCTATCCGTCCTTGCTGGACTCTATCGTCTTCCAAAACTAAAATTCTCATTCCTCTCCCCCTCGTTTCTCATCCTTAAATGGCAATTCTAAATCTTGTCTAAAAGTCGCCTCTCCTAGCTGGGTATCTAAGTTTAAATCATAATGAAAAACCATATCCTCCAAGGTTGCCAAGCCCAGTCCACTGTGGTTACCCTTGGTCGAATAACCCTTTTGACTGAGAATGCTGGGATTCAGTTCTTCCTTCTTACGAGTATTTTCAATGATAAAACGGACACTCCTATCACTTGCCAACAAAGCAACCCTAATCTGCGGATTTTCCGCCTCACTGGCTGCCTCTAAAGCATTTGTCGTGAGGATAGAGAGGATACGAATAGCCTCCAACATCGGCAAAGCCAGCTCTTCGACAACTCCCACCGTCTCCAAACTAAAATGAATTCCCTGCTTATCTGCCACAATCATGGCTTTTGCCAAGGTATTACGAATGGCTATGTCATGGATATTGTGAAGATTAAAGGCCGTGTAGTCCGCCTTTCTCAGCTTTTCATTGGTCTTCAGAAAGACATCTTGATAAATGGTAGACACCTCAGCCATATCTTGATTCGCTATGGCAGGCTCCATGCTAGCGACAATCCCTGCAAAATCATGACGGAAACCTCGAACCTCATCATAGAGATGACCCAACTTATCCACCATCCCTTGCAAGGAACGATTTTCTTCTTCCTGTCTCTGAATGGTCTGCTCATCACGATAAACCTGCTCTAAGTGTCTGATATAAAAGAGCCAGGAGAAAAAGAGAATGAAAATCAGGAGAGAAATGGTCGTATCAAATCGAACGTAGAAAGAACTATTTCTATTGGTCATGAACGAAGAGAATATCCTAAATCCAGTCAGAGGTAGGATAATGAAAAAGCTCTTACGATAGTGGGTTTTAAAAGTATCTGAAAAGAATAAATCCAAATCCAAAGACCAACGCTTCATAATTTTACAACATAGAAAGATTGATAATAAATCAAATATAGATATATATAAAGTAGAAAACGAATCTACGAAACAACAATGCTCACCAGATAATACACGAATCCAAATTGTCAAAAATAAATAACGAATACTTTGAAAGAAGAGAAAAAGATACAGAGAAAGAAAAAGAGATTCCCCTTTTCCCTTATGCAATACTAATAAAAAAATACAGTAAAAGAAGAGAAGAACTCCTATATGAAATAATTCTCCAAATGTTTGACGAGCAGATAAACTAATTAAAAATATAAGTATCCAATAACGTTTTTTATAAAATTCTGGGGAAATTTGAGCACCCAAATAAATAGTAGGCACCATGGTTGAAACGACTACCAACAGAATATATAGCACAGAAACTAAGAATTCTAAAATAATCATAGAATAAAACGACTCCTAATTTATTTAAGCGAAATAATATTTATCTCCCCGATACAACTCTCTAGTTTTTCATACTTTCTGAAAAACAATACATCCACAAAAGGCTTTAGTTTCTTTTAAAATACAAGAAATCTAAAGCCTCTTGAAAATGATTTGCACGTTTTAATTTTATATTCGTTGTGAAGATTGCTTATCTATTTATTTTACCACAAGAACCTTGTAATATTCATACTTATTTGGCTGTGTAATCTTAATTTTTTGACCATAGAAACCATCGATTTCTTTATCACGATAATCTATAAATTTTGATGGCAAGCGTTTCATCTTAAGAACCTCACCAGATTGGTCTGCATATACAAGGAAATGATAGTGGGGTGTAGACATACCGTCATCAATCAATACAAAGTAACCTGTTTTAAGCTTACCTTGTCCATTATCTAAATGGTATAGTTTATTGTTATTGATTGTGAAGTCAGTAGATGGAAGTCTAAGTCGTACACCTGGGTCTTCTAGATAAAGATCATTGCCAACTTTTTTGATTTCTGATCTAGTTGTCATTTCTGGAAGTGGTAATACTCTACGACCATCTGCTCCAAAGTAATATCGACCTGGTAGATTTTGGAAATTACGAATAACAGCTTTAGGATCAATTTCTTGTCCTTCTTCTTTATTATCTACTAAAGCTAAGATTGTATTTGAAACTTCATCCCCATATTTGTCGGAAAACTTCTTGATTTCAGGCTTGATATACCAAGTGTTTTTAGCCACGATAACATCAGTAAAGTTATTTCCGTCAAATTTTGCTTTAATCAGATATTCATATCCATCGCCTAAACGGACAATATCATCATTTTTATAAGGGCTATTTTTTAAAGTTAACATATAGCCATCCTTACCAATGATATAACTTTCTCCATCGCTGGCTGGAACAGCTCTGTCTGCGACCATAGCACCTGATTTTTCAAAGTAAGACCATTTACCATTTGCAGTCGCCCATCCTGTTGCCATAGCGCCACTGCCTTTGAGGTAATACCATGTAGACCCTTCTTTGTACCAACCAGTGCGCATAGCCCCACTATCTGCGAGTGAATACCATGTATTGCCTTCCTTGTACCAGCCAGTACGCATAGCCCCACTATCTGCGAGCGAATACCAAGTGTTACCGTCTTTGAGCCAGCCTGTCTGCATTTTACCAGAACCATCGAAGTGATACCAAGAACCAGCATTTTGCACCCATTTATCCTTAGCGAGACTGCCATCTTGAGAAAGATTCCAGTCAGACCCATTTTTAACCCAAGTATCTGCAGCTTGTGCTTGATTGATTGATAAAAGCAGACCAGCACCTGCAAGCAAACCAAGTGTGAGTAGTTTAGATTTTTTCATAGCCATTTCCTCCTATTCTATAGCGAAATGAACATGACTTCCTAGTAAACAAAGCTGTTCGCTTTTTCGTTTTACTCTGTCAGACGTCTTATTTCACAACAGAAACATTTCCTGTCTTACTATCGATTTTAACAGTTTGACCGTAGAAACCGTCAATTTCTTTATTAAGATAATCTGAAATTCCTGTTGGCAATCGTTTCATTTTAAGAATTTCACCAGATTGGTCTGCATAAACAAGAATATGATAGTGATGATAGCTTGGTCTATCATCAATCAATGCAAAATAACCTGTTTTGAGTTTGCCATTAGCACCATCTAAATGGTATAGTTTATTATTATTGATTGTGAAGCTGGTAGCTCCAAGAAGAAGTCGTGCACCCGGATTTTCTAGATAGACATCATTTCCAACTTTTTTAATCTCTGAATAGGTGGTCATTTCTGGTAAATTTGTTACGCGACGACCATCTGCCCCAAAGTAATACCTGTTTGGTAAGTTTTGGAAATTTTTCACGACAGCTTTAGGATTAATTTCTTGTCCTTCTTCCGTATTATCTACTAAAGCCAACATCGTATTGGAAACTTTATCTCCATATTTATCAGAAAACTTCTTAAATTCAGGTTTTATGTACCAAGCATTTTTTTCAACAATGACTCCATCTTTTCTAGGAATAAGATGATAATCATACCCATCAGACAAAGTAACAATATTGGTGATAATTGTATCATCCGCTTGAGATTGTTCAACCTGACTTGGGAGTTTGGTTAACAGATATCCATCCTTACCAATGACATAACTTTCCCCATCACTGGCTGGAACAGCTCTGTCTGCGACCATTGCACCTGATTTTTCAAAGTAAGACCATTGACCATTTGCAGTCGCCCATCCTGTTGCCATAGCACCACTGTCTTTGAGGTAGTACCAAGTAGACCCTTCTTTGTACCAACCTGTACGCATAGCACCACTATTTGCGAGTGAGTACCATGTGTTACCATCCTTGTACCAACCTGTGCGCATAGCACCACTATCTGCTAGTGAATACCATGTATTTCCGTCTTTGAACCAGCCTGTCTGCATTTTACCAGAACCGTCAAAGTGGTACCAAGAGCCAGCATTTTGCACCCATTTGTTTTTAGCGAGACTGCCATCTTGAGAAAGATTCCAGTCAGCGCCATTTTTAACCCAAGTATCTGCAGCTTGTGCTTGGTTGATAGACAAAAGTAGACCAGCACCTGCAAGCAAACCAAGAGTGAGTAGTTTAGATTTTTTCATAGCCATTTCCTCCTTTATTGAATAGTTATAAAAAGATATTTTTCCATCATAAACATTCTACATAACTCCTAATAATCCTTAAGAGTCAACCAACACCTTCTTTCTATCATCATTGCCCACCCCACACCTTTATGATATACTAAATATAAATATTTTCCTAAAACTTCTACTTTTGGAACATTTTTGGAGGCAAAAATATGCGGTGGGATATTGGTTCAGTTTATAAATACATTCGTAAGTCAAAAGGGATTACACAAAATGAGGTCTGTGGTGACTACATTACTCATTCTAACTTATCTAAGTTTGAAAATAATCATTCTACTCCTAGGTATGATACTATGGAGTTACTTTTGAGGCAAATTGATATGAGTTTCGATGAATTTCATTATATTTGTCAACATTACCAAATGGATTCTCGTAAGAAATTATTTTCAGAATATTATCAAGTCATTTCTTCACCTAATCTAGAAGAAATGAAGACACTGCTATCAAAATGTCAAATTTATCTAGATGAAGTGCAGAATGATATCCCAATAGAACATGCTGTGAAAGAACTAACCATTTTTATAGAAGTGATTGAAAATCAGTTTTCCGATAAAGCTCAAGCCTTGGCTGAGGAGTTATGGAAAGAATTGGAAAAAAGAGATCAGTGGTTCCTCTCAGATTTACGATTGCTAGTGATGATCATTTTCCATTTCCCTATTGATTCACTAGAAATGCTACGTCAAAGACTTGTAAAATCTCTAAATAAATACACAGATTATCGTCCAATTCAAAGTATTCATTACTCCATTCTAGCCAATATGACACGAATGTACCTTGAAGCAGGGAAGAAAGATGACTGTCTATGCTTAATTCAAGAATGTCTTGATTTAGCAAAAATATTGAAACGGTATGATTTATTAGGTGTAGCTCAAGTACGTCTGGGAATTGTTAATGAAGATCATACTATGATTAATAAAGGATTATCCTTACTAGAATCAACAGATGAAAGTCGATTACTAGAAGAAATGAAAAGAGAAGTTAGTGATTATTATCAAGCAGATTTTTTTGAAACAGAGACCAAACAGTAACTATTACTTTATGAATAAAAGCGAACATGACTTCCTAGTATACAAAGCTGTTCGCTTTTTTCGTTTTACTATGTCAGATAGTTTATTTCACAACAGAAACATTGCCTGTTGAACCGTCGTATCGAACAGTTTCTCCATAAAAACCGGAAAATCCTTTTTCAATATGACCACGGAAATCATTAGGCAAAACTTTCATCTTCACGATTTCACCAGATTCATCTGCATAGCCTAAAATATGGTGATCTTTATATGATAATCCGTCCATAAACATTGTGAAATATCCAGTTACAAGTTTACCATTATGATCATTGACATCTCTTAGATAAAGTTTATTGTCATTAATTGTAAATCCAGATGATTCTAGACTAATAACTGGACTTGAGTTTTTAAGATAAAGTTCAGCCCCAACTTTTTGAATAGGGAAGTGAGTAGTGAATTCTGGTAGATTCGCAACCTTACGTCCATCTGCTCCAAAGTAATACTTATTTGGTAAGTTTTGGAAATTCTTTATGACAGCTTTAGGATCAATTTCTTCCCCTGGTTTTTTATTATCAGTAATTGCATCTAAAGTATTTACTTTTATATCGCCAATCTTTTGATAAGAAAAACGTTCAACAATAGGTTTGATATACCAGGCATTCTTTTCGATAACAACTCCATCTTTCTTATGATGAACAAGGTGATAGTCATAACCATCAGACAAAGTAACGATATCTGTAATAACTGTATCATCAAAAGGATCTTGTTCAACTTCACTTGGAAGTCTGGTTAACATATAACCATCCTTACCAATGACATAACTTTCCCCATCGCTTGCTGGAACAGCTCTATCTGCTACCATAGCACCTGATTTTTCAAAGTAAGACCATTGACCATTTGCAGTCGCCCATCCTGTTGCCATAGCGCCACTACCTTTGAGGTAATACCATGTAGATCCTTCTTTGTACCAACCTGTACGCATAGCTCCACTATCTGCTAGTGAGTACCAGGTGCTGCCTTCCTTGTACCAGCCAGTGCGCATAGCTCCACTATCTGCTAGTGAATACCAAGTATTGCCGTCTTTGAACCAGCCTGTCTGCATTTTACCAGAACCATCGAAGTGATACCAAGAACCAGCGTTTTGTACCCATTTATTTTTAGCGAGACTGCCATCTTGTGAAAGATTCCAATCAGCACCATTTTTAACCCAAGTATCTGCAGCCTGTGCTTGGTTGATAGATAAAAGTAGACCAGCACCTGCAAGCAAACCAAGTGTGAGTAATTTAGATTTTTTCATAGCCATTTCCTCCTAAAATAGATAAATCCAAAGCAAGAAAATCAAATAGAAACGAAGTCAAAATAGATGTCAGGTTCATGAATCTGAACCATAAGACCTCCTAACATTTCCAAGAATATAAGATAGAGACTAGTTTATCAAAAGTACATAGCCATCACCTTCCCCCAACTATAAAATAAATCCTTTTTTATATCTACATTATAGTCCTGTAAAAAAGGAAAGTCAATTAAAATTGTGACTATATTAACATTTTTGTTCTAGCAGAAATCAATTGATATTTTCATTTGATCTTCATTTCTTAGCTCCTTTTTGGAGATTGATTTTTCTGACTCCATTATATCCTTTATTTGTTTTCATATCTCTCCTGTCCCTAGAAAGACTAAATCTGTTCCTAAACGGTCACTTATACTCAATGAAAATCAAAGAGCAAACTAGGAAGCTAGCCGCAGGCTGTACTTGAGTACGGTAAGGCGACGCTGACGTGGTTTGAAGAGATTTTAGAAGAGTATTAAGCCAAATAAAAAATTCCAAAGCAAGTGCCTTGGAACTTCTTATCTTTATTTTGCTTGAATGATTTTAACCACATCTCCTACACTTTGCAGTTGGTCAATTTCCTCATCGCTGATTTCGATATTAAATTCATCTTCCAGTGTCAAGATAAACTCCATCAAGTCAACTGAGTCAGCATCCAAATCATCTTTCAGACTCAAGGATTCTGTCACGACAAAGTCCTCTCCCTGTCGCTCTTGGATAATGGTCACAATACGGTCAAAAATTTCTTTTTCTGTCATCTCTTTTATTCTCCTGAAAATTCACGCGCAGTCTGGGCAACTACGTCTGTTTCTAGCATGGTACGAATCTGGCGGATTGTACTATAAACAGCCTTGGCATCGCTTGAGCCATGAGTCTTGACAACAGGTGCCTTGACACCAAACAAGACTGCTCCACCAACATCTGAATAGTTGAGCTGTTTTTTCAAACCTCTGAGGCTGTCCTTGAGAAGGAGGGCGCCTAATTTCGCTCGAAGACCACCACCTGTAATAGCGGTCTTGAGCAAGCCCATGATTCCCATGGCTGTCCCTTCAATAGATTTGAGCACTGCGTTTCCCGTGAAACCATCTGCCACAACAACATCCGCGACGCCATTCATCAAATCACGTGCTTCCACGTTTCCGATAAAGTTCAAACTTTCATCAGTCGCCAGTAATTCATAGGTTTCCTTACGAAGCGGGTCTCCCTTACTACTCTCTGTTCCGTTGTTGAGCAAGCCAACACGTGGTTGCGTAATGCCACGGACATTTTTAGCATAGAAGGATCCTAGAACCGCATATTGATGGAGGTGCTGTGCTGTATTTTCCGCATTAGCACCGAGGTCCAGCATGTCAAAACCTCTCCCATCTACAGTCGGCAAAGTCGACATAAGCCCAGGACGATCGATGTTCTTGATACGACCCACGATGAAAAATCCTGCTGCTAGTAAAGCACCTGTATTCCCAGCCGATAGGACAGCATCTGCTTCGCCCTCTTTGACAGCCTTGGCTGCCAAGACCATACTGGCATTTTTCTTCTTCCGAATAGCTCTCGTAGGTTCATCGTCTGAATCAATCTTCTCATCCGTATGGATAATGCTGACGCGCTCTGTCGCTGTCAGATATTGCTTGATTTTAGCTTCATCTCCGTAGAGTTGAACCTCGATATCTGAAAAGTCAGCTAGGGCTTGATTGACACCCTCAACGATGGCCTGAGGTGCGTAATCGCCCCCCATGGCATCTACTGCGATTTTTTTCATTTCTTTTCCTCTTTTAGTAATTGTCCCCAGTCGTATAGGGAATCAATAAATTTCTTTGATTTTAGGTGAATCCCAACGTACTCTTCGTAGAGTTGATCCATAAATTGGCGTAGTTCTTTCTTGATTTCAGGCTTGAGCGAAATGGTCTCCAAGGTCTCAAAATTAATAGCTTGAAACTGATTGAGCAGATAGGGGATATTGGGATTGAGATGGCAACGTCTCTCATCTTCATGATAATGCTCTGGACAGAGGCAGGCTCCATATTTGAAAGAAAAGTCAAAAGCCTGACCGACCCGATGGCAGAATACACACTCATTAAAATTGAGGCTGATCCCAAATCTGGTCAAGATTTGAATTTCAAAAATATTGGTCAAAACCTGATAATCCAAGCCTGCCTCCATCAACTCCAAAGTCTTTTGCAAAAAAGCAAACAAGGGAGCATCCTGCTGATTGTCCTGCAAACTAGCATCTGCAAGAGCCGCTACATAGGTCGCATAAGCCATGACAAAGAGATCGCTATTAATCTTGGGAAAAGTCATGACCTCATGATAGTCCTCAATGTAACTGAGCCCATCATCATTGATTCGCAAGAGAAATCGTGCCAGCACCAAGGGCTGAATAACAGGGGCCAGCTTAGACTGACCAGCGTGTTTGACGAAAAACATCCGCTTACCAGCCTGCTCTGTAAAAATCTTGACGAGCTTGTCATCCTCACGAAAATTGCGATTGTAGAGCACCAAGCCTTGACTCGTGATAGACTGAATCATGCTTCTCTCATGTACTCCTCAAGTCGTTTCATGGCTTCTTTGATAGTCTCCATGCTGGCTGCATAAGACAGACGAACATAACCTTCTCCATAACGCCCAAAGGCAGCACCAGGGATAAAGGCAACAGCCTTCTTCTGAGCAAAATCCTTTAGAAAGGCAAAGGAGTCTTGATTGTAGCTCGCTGGAATCTTAGCAAATATATAGAAGGCACCGTCTGGTTTGATAATTTCAAAACCAAGAGCAGTCATTTTCTCGATAATATAATCTCGACGCTGGATGTATTCCTTCTTCATAGGCTCCGCATCGTTTTTACCAGCCGTCAAGGCTTCCACCGCAGCATGTTGAGCCATGGTATTTGCGGCAGTAACCAAGTACTGGTGACTCTTGATCAACTGGGCTGTAAAGGCCGCAGGAGCGAAAATCAGACCCAAACGCCAACCTGTCATGGCATGTGATTTAGATAGACCATTGATAATAATAGCCTGATCTCTCAACATGGTTCCCAGAGACACATGGGCTTCGCCTGTGTAGGTCAATTCTGAGTAAACCTCATCACAGACCACGAAAATCTCATACTTGCGTAAAACAGCTGCCAAGGCTTCCAACTGCTCCCGACTATAGGTAATTCCTGTCGGATTGGCTGGATAGTTGAGAATAACCGCCTTGAGCTTGTCACCCTGCTCCAAAATGGCCTTCTCCAACATTTCAGGAGTCAAGACAAAACCATTTTCAGTTGTGTCAATCTCGACAACCTCTGCCCCGACTAGATTGACAATTGGTTCATAACCCGGATAGGCAGGAGCTGGCAAAAGCACCTTGTCTCCCTCTTCCAAAATAGCTGTCAAAGTAGCAGATAAAGCCTCTGTCGCCCCAATTGTAACCAAAATTTCATTCTCAGGAGCATAGTCCAGTTGGTACTTTTCCTTAACAAAGTCACTGGCCGCCTGACGTAGAGTCAGCAAACCACTCATCCCTGTATAGTAGGATTGGTTCTGGTCAATCGCTCGCTTGGCCGCCTCCTTGATATGATCTGGCGTTGTAAAATCAGGTTCCCCCAAGGTCAAACGCAAAACCCCAGGAATCTCCGAAATAGCCTGGTCAAACTGACGAATCAACGAAACTTGAATCTTATCTAACTGTTTATTAAAGCGCTTAGTTAAGTCCATAGATACCTCCTACTTTCAAAACGTATCTCTATTATACTACAAAAGCCCCCCGACCGCAAAAATACATGATAGAATAACGCTAGCATGACAAATTGAAGTATGTTAAAATGGATTTGTCGCAACTCCACTAACGAACTTAGTTTGGAGGTGAGTTTTTGCTAATCTTCGTTACAGTTATTCTAGCACCATTACTGATTACTATTACCGGTAATGTCATTTCTGAGTGGATAGTCAGAAAGTGGCTAGATAAGCGCGACAAAAAAATATAACCTGAGTTTAGTTTTAATGTAACTGGACAAAAAGAAATACCAGAGGTGGAGCTCTGGTATTTTTGTTTTTGCCAAGACTTCGTTACAGTTCTTGTAAGATTATTATCACATAATTAGCACTACTTGTCAAATAATTGTTAGCTCCACTGTCTACTTTACTTTTCCTGTTTATAGGTCTATAATGATAAGAGATTTTATTTGGAGGTTTTTATGTCATTTCTATCAAAAAATGGAGCAGGTATCTTGGCCTGCCTTCTCATTTCTATCGTATCTTGGTACTTAGGAGGATTCTTCCCTGTTATTGGCGCGCCTGTCTTTGCCATTTTCATAGGCATGCTCCTACATCCCTTTCTCTCGTCCTATAAACAACTGGATGCTGGGTTGACCTTTAGTTCTAAAAAATTGCTCCAGTATGCCGTTGTCTTGCTTGGTTTTGGTCTCAATATCTCGCAGGTCTTCGCAGTTGGCCAATCTTCGCTCCCTGTCATCCTGTCCACTATCTCAATAGCTCTGATTATTGCCTACTTCTTCCAGCGCTTCTTTGCACTGGATACAAAACTGGCTACCTTGGTTGGAGTAGGTTCTTCCATCTGTGGGGGTTCTGCCATTGCGGCGACAGCGCCTGTTATTCATGCTAAGGAAAAGGAAGTAGCCCAAGCCATTTCCGTTATCTTTTTCTTCAATGTCTTGGCTGCGCTCATCTTTCCAACCCTCGGCACCTGGCTTCATCTATCCAATGAAGGCTTCGCCCTCTTTGCAGGGACTGCGGTCAACGACACTTCCTCTGTAACGGCTGCCGCCAGCGCTTGGGACAGTCTTTACCAAAGCAATACCCTCGAGTCTGCAACCATTGTTAAACTCACACGTACTTTGGCCATTATCCCTATCACGCTCTTTCTATCCTACTGGCAAAGTCGCCAACAAGAAAACAAGCAAAGCCTACAACTGAAAAAAGTCTTCCCACTTTTTATCCTTTACTTTATCCTTGCCTCTCTCCTCACTACACTACTCGCCTCTCTAGGTGTGTCCAGTAGTTTCTTTACCCCTCTCAAACAACTCTCTAAATTCCTTATTGTCATGGCTATGAGTGCTATCGGTCTCAAAACCAATCTGGTCGCTATGGTCAAATCCAGTGGAAAATCCATTCTTCTCGGAGCCATCTGCTGGATAGCCATCATCCTCACTAGTCTTGGTATGCAGATCCTTATCGGCATTTTCTAATACTCTTCTAAAATCTCTTCAAACCACATCAACATCGCCTTGCCGTATATATGTAACTGACTTCGTCAGTCTTATCTACAACCTCAAAGCAGTGCTTTGAGCAACCTGCGGCTAGTTTCCTAGTTTGCTCTTTGATTTTCATTG
>CAUQTL010000007.1:0-35081 GCA_963521035.1 uncultured Streptococcus sp. | reverse complement strand
CATCTCACTTCTTGTACCAAGTCACCGAATTGTGACATGAGGAGGTAAAAACGATGTCTTTTTACCGACAAATTAACAAGGCGATTAGGAAATTCGCCATAGCGATTTCCGTAACGAGAGGAAACTATTTCAGAGTCCCTATTATTAATCGAATTGTGACATGAGAAGGTAAAAACGATATCTTTTTACCGACGAATTAACAAGGCGATTAGGAAATTCGCCATAGCGATTTCCGTAATGAGAGGAGACTGTTTCACAGTCCCTAGCCTTAATCGAATTGAGCTTGTACAAATGCTAGAGCACCTTTTCCATCACGAGTTAATTTGATGTATTGAGCGCCTTCTGTTTTCGCAAGTTTAATACCGAGTTTATCGGTTTCTGCTTTCATGTCTTCAAAGTTTGAAGCAACTTGAGGAGCAAGGATAACAAGATCAAACTCTGGCAACATTTCACGGTGAGCACCATAACCACCTGCTGCTGCTTTCACAGGAACATTGTACTCTGCTGCTGCCTTATTCAAAGCATTTGCAAGAAGTCCACTTGTCCCTCCACCTGCACAGAGAACGAGGACATTTGTTTCTTCAGTGATGATATTTTGTGCTGCATCGACACCCGCTTTTTCAAGAATAGCATCCGCTTTTGCAGTGTTGAAGTTTGCAGCAACTTTTTCTTTCAATTCATCATTAGATTTACCTGAACGCTCTTCTTCAAGAATTTGTTCATCATAGACTTTAAGGAATGGATAGTAAATGACTACGTCAACCACGATTAAAAGAGCAGCAAGAATGAATGATAGAACTTGGAAGTTCGTACCAAGAACTAGACCTAGTGGAGCTGGAGTTGTCCATGGTAGATTAGCAGTAAATGAGTTCATTCCAAGTGTTTCAATAAAGAATTTGAATATCCAAACGTTTGCGATTGGAGCAAAGATAAATGGAATGAAGAAGATTGGGTTTAATACAAGTGGTGCACCAAACAAGATTGGTTCATTTACACCAAAGAATGTTGGAACTACTGAAGCACGACCGATTGCACGGTTACGTTTTGATTTTGTTAACCACATGAACATAAATGGAACAACCAGTGTCGCACCAGTACCACCCATGGTAACGATAAACATTTGTGTACCAGAAGTAAGAATCTTGTCAGCGTGCATACCTTGTTGGAGAAGGTTCAAGTTGACTTCGGCATTTGCATAGGTAATAGCTGCGATTGCTGGTTCAACGATAGATGGACCATGGATACCAACAAACCAGAAGAAGGCAAAGGCACCAAAGATAATGGTAATACCAAGGTATCCGTCTGCTGCTGAGAAGAGTGGTGCAAAGAATTTACCGATTGATTCTGCTACACTAGCACCCACAAAATGACGTGCTAGTAAATCAAGAGCATAAAGAGAAACCACTGATAGAGTGAATGGAATCACATCTTTAAAGACTTGTGAGATATTTGGTGGAACTTCGTCAGGCATACGAATAGTGACGTTGTTCTTAACACAAACCTTATAGATTGCTACAGTAACAAAGGCAGCAAGGAAGGCTGAAAGCAAACCTTTTGTCCCCAAGAATCCAGTAGCAAGACCATTTTCGATAGGATCAGCTGCCAACATCAACAAACCAACAATCGCTGCTAACAGTGTTGACATATAGTTGATTTGATTGGTTTTCTCCATGCTACGGTTTACTGAGTCGGTCAATGACTTAGCTGTTGTACCAGCTACCAAGAGAGCCAGAATACCCATAGAATAGCTATAAGGTTTCATCAGAAATGCTACAACTTCATCAGACCATTTAAAGCCCCATGAGTTTGGTACAAAGGCGATTAAGATAAAGATACTTGAGAAGAGAATAACAGGCATACCTGCAATGAAACCATCACGAATAGCACGAAGATAGATATTACGAGATAGTTTCTCAAAGAAAGGTTTTCCTTTCTCAATAAATGCAATTAGTTTATTCATTATTTAACTCCTCTCTTATAAAGTTCGATTAAGTGGTGCATCAAATCTTTTAACAAGACAGTTGTCATCAAGTGGTCTTGGCCATGCATCATGGTCACACTATACGCTAAGTCCTCACCAGAAGCTTCCTTAGTCAATAGACTTGTTTGAGCATGGTGAGCCTCTGCGATACAGCTGCCAGCTTCCTCAACTAGGTTATCGGCTTTTGTAAAATCGCCAGCTTCAGCAGCTTTCAAGGCTTCCAATAGTTTTGAACGAGCATCGCCAGCATAGGCTACGATTTCAAAACCTAACAATGTTACTTCTTCTCTATTCATGATAGAATTCTCCTTATATAGTTTTAAATAAATTTTTATGACAATAAACGTTGGATATGTAGAACTAGATAAACTCGTTCACTTTTATACAAATCAAGACCCGTATATTCCGTAATCACATCATAGATCTTGGAACCAATCTCGAACGCTTTTGGATAGGATCGTTTGATGTGGTCTTCCATATCCAGAAGTGATTGGTTATCATCTCTAGATCTGTCTAAATAATCCAAGAAATAATTCAAATGAATCATAAAACGATCATAGAAATGATTATTCTCTTTGGTTCGTTGAATTTCATAACCCTTTAGCACTTCTTCAACATTCCTGAGAATTTCTTTCCTCTTATCAATCGACTCCACAAGTTCCACTTCATTTTCACCTTCAGCATTAATGAAATGATAAGCAATCCGAATAATTTCGTCCTCAGGAAAATGATCTGCTAGCTTCTGACGATAAATTTCAAAAGCTTCATTTGCGATTTGAAAAGCGACAGGATACTTAGTGGAAATATCTGGCAGATTACTATCCTTGTACCTTCCTTGTGCTAGAGCTTGGTAAGAACAGTAAATATGATCTGTCAAGGTTACGTAGAGATACTCTTGAATCGGATAATGATATTTCTTTGATAGCTTATCAATGATTTCATAGGTCACTGTGATAAAATCAAGCGGAACATCTTTGAGGAGAGCCATAAAGTTTTCTCTTGACTCTTCGGTCTTCATCCGAAAGATTTTCTCAACCTGCTGTTCATCAATCAAATCTCCCTTCTTCTTTCCAAATGCAATCCCCTTACCAATCACAATCACTTCTTCTCCTTTATCGTTTCTGACAAGCGAGACATTGTGATTCATTGGATTTAGAATTCGATACATGTCAACCTCCTTTTATATCTTAAAGGTATATTAGTACAAAAAATGACCACAAATGAACTAGAAAATCAGCCGATTTCTAATTCACCTGTGATCATGCCTAATATTACTTAGTAACACTCACCTTGTATTAACTTGTGATTTAAGTATAGCACAAGTAAGTTATTTTGTAAACCTTTACATACAACTTTTTTAAAAAATTTTTAGATTCATGTTCCTAACCTAGGAGGACTTGCTTACACGCGTTCTTTCCATGAAGTTGCTGTTGTTTGAAGAACTTTGTTGAGTTCGTCAATGTTTTCAAATCCAGTTGTGCGAAGCCATTCACGTGCTGCTTCTTCACCATCTTTGATGTATGCTTCAACTGATCCAGCCCATGTAGCACGGCCACAAAGAACTCCGTTAAAGTTTGCACCTGATTCATGGGCAAATACAAGAGTATCTTGGAAGAGTTTAGCTGATACACCAGCACTCAAGTAGATGTATGGCAAGTTAGTTGCTTCATCTTGTGCTTTGAAGAAGGCTGCTGCTTCTTCACGTGTGTAAACTACTTCACCTTCAGCGAAGCCTTCAACATATTTAATGTTAACAGGAACTTCAACTTTCAATACATCAATGTTAAAGCGTGGGTCTGAGAAGACTTTCATAGCACCAATAACTTTGTGTGGTTTTACTTTCGCATATTCTACAGAACCAGCGTCCGCAATTTTTTCATCGTAAGCAAGGATTTCAAGGAAGAATGGGATATCTTCAGCCACACATTCAGAACCGATGCGTTCGATGTAAGCTTGTTTTTCTTGGTTGAGTTCGTCTGAGCTATCTACGTCATAGTAAAGCAAGAATTTAACTGCATCTGCACCTTCTTCTTTAATACGTTTTGCAGACCAAACATCCAAGCAGTCTGGCAAGCGTTTTGTGCTTGTTGTGTCATAACCTGTTTTTTCATAAGCAAGGAGAAGACCAGCTTTTTCATCAAGAGCTTTAGTCGCTGGAAGTCCATACTCAGGGTCAAGAAGCATAGATGAAGCGTATTTAGTCAATTCATCTGCTACCAAGACTTTGAGTTCTTCCATTTGAGCCACTGTTGGTTCTTCTGTTTGGTGTTGAGCCATGAGGCGTTTCAAAGCACCACGTTGGTCAAATGCAAGAGCTGAGATGATACCATTTTCATCAGAAAGTTTTTCTAAGCGTGCACGTTTTTGTTCTGTTAAAGCCATTTTATACCTCTTTTACTATTAATTGATCATATAGAGCTTGATAGTTGGCCATGTTGACATGACCAGTCATTTTTTCTTGAGCATTGAGCATACCAAGGACATTTGCCTTGATGAGTAATTCTGCATCCGATTCTTTGTGAAGAAGTCCTGAAGAAATTCCTGCCACAGTAGAATCTCCAGATCCGACAGGGTTGACCACCTGAATTCTAGGAATATCTACCTTGTAGAAAGTGTCCCCATGTTTGGCAAAGGCACCGTTGGCACCAAGTGAAACGATAATCCATTCAATACCTGCAAACAAAGGTTCTTGAAGTACTTCTTTTAATTCATCCAAATCCTCAGAAACTTCTCTTCCTAGAAGCTGAGATAGTTCCTCATTATTTGGTTTGATGACTGTTGGTTTATGTGGTGATTCAAGAACCGCCTGAAGTGCTGCACCAGAGCAGTCCAAGACAACAGGCTTGCCAGCTTGATTAGCAAGTTCAACCAAGCTCGCATAGTAATCAACTGGAAGACCAGCTGGCAGACTGCCTGAGATAGCTACTACTTCAACTGACTCTAGGAGATTTTTGAAATGTTCCAAAAAGTCTTGACCTTCCTGTTCCAATACTACAGGACCTTTTTCAAGAACTTCTGTTTGGTTGTCTCCGTGAAGAATAGCGATACAGTTACGAGTTTCTCCCTGAATTGAGAAGAAATCTTTCTTTACTTGATTATCGATATGTTCAACCAAAAACTCACCAAGTTTGCCACCCACTAAACCAGTAGCAAGAACAGAATCCCCAAATTCTGAAAGTACTCGGGTAACATTGAGTCCCTTACCACCAGCCGTTTTGGTTACATCCACCACACGATTGACAGTATCAATCTTTAACTCATCCAAAGGATAGGAAATATCAATGGATGGGTTCATTGTGACTGTTAAAATCATAGGTCACCTCTTAGTCGTGGTATTCTCCGCGATCCCATTTTTCAAGGAATTCAGTGAAGAAGTTTGCGTCTGTTTGTTGAGCATTGTGACTTTCAAGGTGTTCAATTTTCGCAATCAATTTTTTGTTTTCTTCAGATGGTTTGTATTCAGCATGGATGAAAGCTTCAATGATGTCACACATGAGCAATTCACCAGTAATCTTACCACCAAAACCGATAACGTTGGCGTTCAATTGTTCTTTAGCATAAAGGGCTGTTGTCATATCACGAACCAAGGCAGAACGGACACCTGGAACTTTATTTACAGCATTGTTGATACCAACACCAGTACCACAGATACATACCCCAAGATCAGCTTGACCGCTAGTTACAGCTTCCCCTACTTTTTTACCAAAGATTGGGTAGTGAGTACGTGTATGGTCATATGTACCAAAGTCAATGACTTCATATCCTTTTGATTTCAAAAATTCTGAAACCGCCATTTTTTCATCTGTTACGATGTGGTCACATCCAATTGCAATTCTCATTAGTTATTCCCTCCGATTAATTATATAAATCTAATATCATTTATCCTTACTCAAGAAAAATCAAGATTAGCTTAGGAAGCGAGCTGCGAGCATAACTGAGGTTAGCTAAAGTGAGCTGACGACAGATTATCTTGATTTTTGAAGCGTATTAGCACATTTTGTTCAACATATCGACCCTGATTTGGTGACGTCCACCATCGTATTTACCGTTAACAAATCCTTTAGCGATGTTTTTAGCCAATTCATCACCAACAAGTTGTGCACCCATAGTGATCATACGTGAGTTGTTGTGACCACGAGTCATATAAGCTGAACGTTCGTCAGATACTTCTGCAGCAACCATTCCTTTGATCTTAGTTGCGACCATAAATGGACCAGCTCCATAAGCATCAATCACGATACCAAGGTTTTGTTCTTCTTTGTTTACTTCTGCAGCAACAGCAAGAGTCACATCAACAAAGTCTTGACCTTCAGCTGTAACATCCACAACGTGGAAGTTTTCTTTTTCCAAGAAGTCTTTCACAACTTCTTTCAATCTCAAACCTGCAGCATCTGCACCGATAACAATAGACATATTGTATACTCCTTTTATTTTTCTAGGCTAGTAAAGACTTTTATGGTTAGCAGTTTACCTACAAAAAGTTTTCTAGCAGTTTATTGACAAATTGGATTGAACGAGATGAATGACACCTTATTCAAGTTTAGGAAATCAATTTCCTAGAAATAATTCTTCTCCACGAAAGAGAATATAACAAGTGATTGTTTGTTTGTTACAAACATCATTTGTTGCTTACAAACATAATATACTCCTATTTCCGGAAAAAGTCAACAGTTAGTGTTTGTTTTTGTGTTTTTTTAACTAAAAAATTTCGATATCAAAACCAATTTGATCCATTTGACCAGGTTCTAGGAGACGAACATTTTTCTTATCTTCGAGATGATCTCCTTCTTCAAGGGATGTTGACAAGCCAGACCATGGTTCAAAGGCAATGAAAGGTCCTTTGTTCAAAGTTGACCAGACAATGAGATTTGGAAACTCTGCAAAGTGCACTTTCAATCCCTTATCATGTTTCCGAGAACGAAGGGCAATTGTTCTAGATTGCAATTCATCTAAGGTCACTGCATCTGTGCTGAAAAGATCATAATTAAGAACTAATTTCTTTTGATCCTCTAGCCATGGACTTCTATCTTGAAAATCAAGCATCCCCGTTTCTGGGAAAGGACGTGGAACAGAGCAAGTCTCTTCTTTCTCAAACTCTAAGTAGTAATCTTCATAGACCTCATCATCCAGTAGAGGACAATTAAATCCTGGATGTCCACCAATAAAGTAAGGCATGACCTTGCTAGTTTCTTTATTGAAAATTTTGTATTGAGTCCGTACTGTCTTTCCTGTAAGGATATAAGTGATTTCTAGGCGGAAATGATAAGGGTAGTTCTGATAGCTATTCTCATCGTCTTCAATTGCAAAAGTTACACTCTTATCTGTTTGTTCAACTAATTCAAATTCTTTCTTGCGAACCAGACCATGACGAGGAATCTTTCCTTTGCTTTCCTGCCCCTTCTCATCTATATAGACGGCTGTATCCTCTCTCAATGAACCACAAATGGGAAAGAGAACAGGAGCTTGTCCACTCCAATAAGTAGCATCTCCTTGCCATAAATACTCAAGTCCCTCAGCATCTTTTATAGAAGAAAGAGCCCCACCAAAACTGCTAAATTGAACTCTTAATTGTTCTGATTTTAATTCAATTACCATTATTTTCTCCGATTTCTTAATAGTTTATAAAAAACTAGGCTGTCACTCCTAAACGGTATGACAACCTAGCTTTAACAATTTACATTTTATAGGAGCACATTATTTTGCTTTTGCTGCGTACTCTTCGTTACGTTTGATCATTTGTTTTCTGTACCATGCAAAGATACCGATATAGAATACAAGGAAGACTACAGCACCAAGGATTGCTTTGATATCACCTGTTGTAGTGTTACCAATTGTCCAACCAAGAAGTTTTTCAATTGGTCCTTCAAGAGTTGAGTGAGTGATCAATTGAGTTTCGCTCACACCTGCTGGGAAGGCACCTACACCTTTAGCAAGTTCTGTTGCAAATGGTGCGATAAGTGTACCTGAAAGAAGGAAGAGTGGCAACAAGAGTGTTCCGAAGATAATCATACGGAGCAATTTACCACGTGTTACAACCAAGAGAGCTGGAGTAACACCCATTGCGATGATACCTGCAAGTGGCAAGATACCATTTCCAACTTTTGAAAGAAGCACAGCTTCAATCAACATGATTGGTGCAAGTACGTTAGCACAAGCCCAGATTTCAGCACGACCAGCGATGAATGGCCAGTCAAGACCGATGTTGAATTTACGTCCTTGAAGACGTTTAGTAGCAACGTTTGTAATACCTTGTGATAGTGGTTCTACGGCTGCAATGAACCATGAACCGATAAGTGAGAAGAGTTCCAAAGATACACCGGCAGTCAAACCAAGAGACAACCATCCTCTGATAACAAGACGCCATTTATCTGCATCTGCAACCCCTTCAATTGGATGTGGAGTTCCCATAATACCGATAACAATACCAAGAATGAAACCGATAAAGAATTTAGATCCCCAGAAACCGATTTTTTTGTTCAATTTAGCAGCATCAAAGTCATATTTATCAAGACCTGGGAAGAATTTTTCAAAAATCTTATCCAAAACCATGATAACTGGGTTCATCATGTAGTTCATGTGAGTTGATGTCATTGGTGATGAACTTGGTGCGTTAAGAAGGTCATCAAATGTAGGTTTCATCAAGTCAGAGTTGATAATTTTCAACACACCAACAAGTACGATAGCTGCTGTAGCAATCAAGAGTGAAACCCCTTGGCTCACACCGTTGTTGTCTGCATACCATTTAATCAAAAGACCTGTGATAGACAAGTGCCAGATATCGAAGATATCGACGTCAAGTGTATCAGTTTTCTTCATAGCAAGCATTACTACGTTGACAATCAACATGATAAGCAAGAAGTAAAGTGTCCAAGCAGATCCCCAAGTGATTGTTGCAAGTGGTGCCCAACCAACGTCAGTGATACTCAATTGGATACCAGTATTTTCAACGAATTTTGCAAGTGATGCTGAGAAAGCACCATTTAGCATACCGATGATAGCTCCGATACCAGTAAGAGCGATGGCAAGTTTGATACCACCTTCAAGCGCTTTGGAGAATTTCACTCCAAAAAGTAAAGCCAATACTGTCAAAATGATTAACATGATGACAGGTCCACCCATATCTAAGATAGGTGTGAAAAATTCTTTGATTAGGCCAAAGATTGCATCCATAACAGTTCCTCCCTTTTTATGTTATATGAATGTTAACAAATTAAAATTAGCTTAATCCGTGTTCTTTGATAGCTGCTTCAATATTGTCAAATACTGGAGCACTCATTGCTGGGATACGGAATAAGATTGGTCCAGCTTCGATAACTGGAATACCTGGGTCAAAACCAAGGTCTGTAGCAGCAATTGGTGTGAAGATATCATAACCTTTGATAAGGTCTTCATTAACGTCTTTGACCATTACCGCATCACAGTGAACATCGAAACCGCGGTTTGAAAGTTCTTCTTCAAGAGCACTTTTAATTTGGTGGCTTGAGTTAACACCTGCACCGCAGGCAGCAAGAATTTTAATCATATGGATTTCCTCCGATTTAATATTTTTAATAGACAAGATTATGCAGTTGCTTCAGCGATATAAGCATAGAGAGCTTCTGGTTCAGAAATTTTTGATAGATCTTCAAGATGACCATTTCCAGTAAAGAAGTCCATCAACTGAGCAAGAATGTTCGTTTGACTTGAACTTGAGTTATTAATGATAAAGAAGAGCAAGGATACCTCTACTTCCTTATCTGGCGCAATCATGTTGTGGAACGTCACTGGTTTTTCTAATCGAACGACCACAACTTTTTCAGCTAGATTATGAACAATATCTGTGTGAGGAATAGCCACATTCGGCAAATCCTTACCCAAAAATTCCATATCTAGGCCAGTTGGAAATGACTTTTCACGCGTGATCAAGGCTTCACGATAGGTCGGAGTCACGATTTCTCGTTCTTCCAATAAAGTTGCGACCTGATCAAAGAGATGTTCTTGATTATCCGCTTCTAAGCAAAACACAAGGTTTTTGTCAAAGAAATGATCTAATCCCATAAGGTTTTCCCTTCTTTCCATTAACTTTATGCTATAAGTATAACACTATATGAAATCGTTGTCAATATTTTTTGTTGTTTTTTGTCTCTTTTTTTATATTTTTGTTGTTTTTGTAGCTTGTTATATAAAAACAAACATATAAACAAACACTTCAAACAATTCTTAATGACTTAAACAAAAAACAGGATACCAATCCTGCTTTAATAATTATTTTTGAATAGTCCAACTCTCTTCAATCATAGGAAGTAGATTTTTTAATGTTTCTGGAGTCCCTTCTAAAGCAACATATCTGAACTTACCATCACTAGATTTAAAAATCCATGTAATGATGTATTTTCCAGACTTAGAAATTGCGTTAACTACATAGGCTTCATAACCTCCAATAGTTGACTTAGACCCCCAAACTTTAGTGAATTCTGGATTACTTTCTTTTGAAGTAAAAATACTATCAGAAATACGAACTGGTTCAAGTTTTTGAAATTCATTATCAGAAATACCAAATTGTTCTGCTTTAAAAGTATTCAAGGTGACAATATTGACATCCGTACCGTCTGAATATTGAATATCATTGCCTCCCTGTACTTCATTGAACTTAATCCAAGACTTTGGCACTTTAACGAACCCATACTCATCAGAACCAATCACTTGACTTTCTTCTGAATTCTGTGTGCTACTAAGAGTGTTTGAATTAGTTGAATCTTGACTAGTTGAATAGCTAGTTGTTTTACTTGAATTTCCTTGAGTTTGAGCTTGATTTGAACATGCCACTAACGTGACACTTATAAGCAAAATAGATGCTAAAAGTAAAATTTTTTTCATAATAACTTCCGTATGTTACACTACCATAAACGAAGTTAATTTACAATTTTTAATAAAAACAAATAAAATATAAGAATTTTTCCAATTTTAGATCAAACATTGGATTTGATAATATAGAATATACTCTTGATTATGAAAACTGACTAAGTCGTATAGAGTATCTATCTATCCAATTATTGAATTCTATAATAACCTTGAATCACTTTCCGAATATTCTTTTTCAACAAATATTTTAATATTCATTGTATTTGCTTGACTCAATCGTATATTCTTACTAAAAGTTAATAAATATAAATATATCGTCGTAAAAAACATAACAATTAAATTACCATATACATAAATATAAATAAGTAAAGAACTGGTAATAACCACATTTATAATTTGGAGAAGCCAATTTTTTAATTTAAAATTACTAAACTTTTCAACTACATGGTAATGACGAGAATTTTCTAATATAAAAATTTTATTAATCATCAGTTTTTGCTTATAAGAATAGCCCAAGCGAAATAATACTGATAATATAACAGGTGATGCAGAAAAGATAAAATACGTAAATCTATGAGATAAAACAAGATTAAATTTATTAAAGCCAATAAATTCTATTAAAAGAATGAAAAAAATCACTATCATTATCGGTAGCATGAAAAATCTACCTAATTTTATATTTTTTGTTATATCATCTCGCTTATCCTCAGATTGCTTTTTTATCTTATAAAATAAATCAAAATCAATCTTATAAATTTTATAAAAATAACCAAAACAAGTCGTAGATTCACAATCCAGTATCCCGTAACCATTATTTATTTCAATTAATAAATATCGAGTAAAACCATATAACTTTTCAGTTTTAATTTGTTTTTCTTCTAATACTTTCATCATAAGTTAAAGGAATCGCCCCTTCTTTACTAACAATTATAGATCCAAGCGGTAAAATAGAATCATTATTCTAATTCATTTTCTGCCCCAGTTCTTTATCAATTTTATTTAAAATTTTCCTAGTCATAATAACTTTTAGTATTCCATATAACCTCCGTATTTTACTCTACCATAAATGGAGTTAAGTTACAATTTTTAACTAAAAATATAAAACTCTTGAATGTATTTCAAGAGTTTTATATAGAATCATTATTCTTCATCCATGCTCAAGACGCTAAGAAAGGCTTCTTGTGGAACTTCTACTGATCCGATAGCTTTCATACGTTTCTTACCAGCTTTTTGTTTTTCAAGGAGTTTGCGTTTACGAGAAACGTCACCACCATAACATTTAGCAAGTACGTTTTTACGAAGGGCCTTGATATCAGTACGAGCCACGATTTTGTGTCCAATAGCTGCTTGAATTGGCACCTCAAATTGTTGGCGAGGGATGATTTTCTTAAGCTTATCAACGATGAGTTTTCCGCGTTCGTAGGCAAAGTCCTTGTGAACGATAAAGCTGAGGGCATCCACCTTGTCTCCATTGAGAAGGATATCCATTTTGACCAGCTTAGATGGACGGTACTCTGATAATTCGTAGTCAAAGCTTGCATAACCACGAGTTGAAGACTTAAGCTTATCAAAGAAGTCAAAGACAATTTCAGCCAGTGGAATTTGATAGATAACATTAACTCGATTGTCATCGATATAGTCCATCGTCACAAAGTCACCACGCTTGCGCTGAGCTAATTCCATCACTGCTCCGACAAACTCCTGTGGTACCATGATTTGCGCTTTAACATATGGCTCTTCAATGGTCGCAATCTTGGTAGGATCTGGGAATTCAGATGGGTTAGACACATCCATAGACTCACCGTCGGTCAAATTGACCTTATAGATAACGGATGGAGCTGTCATGATGAGGTCAATATTAAACTCACGTTCCAAACGTTCTTGGATAACATCCATATGGAGAAGTCCAAGGAAACCACAACGGAAACCAAATCCAAGTGCCTGAGATGTTTCCGGTTCAAACTGAAGACTAGCATCATTCAGTTGCAATTTTTCAAGCGCTTCACGTAGGTCATTGTACTTGTTTGACTCGATAGGATATAGACCCGCAAAGACCATAGGATTCATCTGTTTGTAACCATGTAATGGCTCTGCCGCAGGATTAGTTGCCAAGGTAACGGTATCACCCACACGAGTGTCCTGAACCGTTTTGATAGAAGCTGCAATATAACCAACGTCACCAGTCGCAAGGAAATCACGACCAACTGCCTTGGGTGTAAAGATACCGACTTCCGTAACATCAAAAGTCTTGCCATTGCTCATAAGCTGAATCTTATCGCCAGGTTTGACCACCCCATCCATGACACGCACTTGGAGAATAACCCCACGGTAGGCATCGTAAACAGAGTCGAAAATCAAAGCCTTAAGTGGCGCTGTCACGTCACCCGTTGGTGCTGGTACTTTTTCTACAATTTGCTCTAGAATTTCTTCTATACCAATACCAGCCTTGGCAGAAGCCAAAACTGCTTCACTGGCATCCAAACCAATGACATCCTCAATCTCAGTACGCACGCGCTCAGGGTCTGCTGCTGGCAGGTCAATTTTGTTAATGACTGGCATGATTTCCAAATCATTGTCCAAGGCCAGATAAACATTGGCAAGGGTTTGAGCCTCAATCCCTTGAGCAGCATCAACTACCAAAATCGCTCCCTCACAGGCAGCTAGCGAACGTGAAACTTCATAGGTAAAGTCAACGTGCCCCGGCGTGTCAATCAAGTGGAAAATATAAGTTTCCCCATCTTTTGCAGTATAATTCAACTCGATAGCATTGAGTTTAATGGTAATCCCACGTTCCCGTTCTAAATCCATGCTATCCAAAAGCTGGGCCTGCATTTCACGACTTGAAACGGTCTCTGTCTTTTCCAAAATGCGGTCTGCTAGAGTTGATTTCCCATGGTCAATATGGGCGATAATAGAGAAGTTACGGATCTTCTCCTGTCGTTTTTTCAATTCTTCTAAGTTCATGATTCTCTTCCTTTCAGGGTATCTATTTATTATAAATTGTTTTTGACATTTTGACAAGACTATACCCTGCTAGGAGTACTAATCTTCAGCAACAAAGCCGTCATTTTCGATAAAGTGGTGTTCTGTCATTCCTTGATCTGTAAAGACAATCCCATGAAGGACACCACCATAGACAGCTCCTCCATCCATTCCAACCTTGCCATCTTCTGTAGTCCAAAGCTCAGCTGTACCACGCTCTTGCTTTAACAAACCATAAACCGGTGTATGACCAAAGACAATGGTTTTTCCAGTATGATTTTCAGCTTCGTGGAATGGTTTTCTAAGCCAGACTTTCTTATAATCTGTTGTTTCATGCCAGTCGTCCAAGGTTAAATCAATACCTGCGTGAACGAAGATATACTTGTCTGTCTCTACCACAAACGGCATTTGACGAATAAATTCAACCAAATCTGCCGCTTCAGTAGCAACACGCTTGGCATCCTCCACTCCATCAACTGGTGCATCCAAGGGACGACCTAGGATAGAGTTAATGGTTGTATCTCCACCATTACGACGATAGTGGTCATAGCTTTCTTCTGGGTCATCTAGCCAAGTCAGAAACATATACTCGTGGTTTCCTGACAAACAGATCGCCCCTTGATTGTCAACCAAGTTCTTGACCATTTCAAGGACACGGCGACTATCTTCACCACGGTCAATCAAGTCCCCTAGAAAAAGCAACTGGGTCTGACCATCCCATGTTTTGAGAAGGTCTTCCAGCATCCCAGCTTTTCCGTGAACATCTCCAATTACATAATAGTCCGTCATCTTATTTCTCCCTGTTTCTCAACAATTCTCTGGCTTGCGTCAGGGCTGCTTCTGTCACATCATCACCTGCCAACATCTTGGCAACTTCCTCCACTCGCTCTTCAACCGTCAAGAGACGAACAGTCGAAACTGTTGAATGGTCATTGCTAATCTTCTCAATAAAGAATTGATAATCCGCAATCGCAATCACTTGTGGTAAATGGGAAATAGCTAGAACCTGCCCATGCTGACCAATTTTATGAATCTTCTGTGCAATGGCCTGAGCTACACGGCCTGAAACTCCCGTATCCACCTCATCAAAGACAATACTTGTCTTGCCCTCTTTACGAGAAAAGGCAGATTTAATAGCTAGCATGAGACGGGATAATTCCCCGCCAGACGCAACCTTGACCAAGGGTTTAAAGTCTTCACCAGGATTGGTTGAAATGTAAAACTCAACCATTTCATTTCCCTCACGACTGAATTTGCCCTTGCTAAAACGAACCTGAAACTGGGCTTTTTCCATATAAAGGTCTTGCAGTTCTTGTTTAATCTCAGCTTCAAGCTGCTGAGCCAAGTTATGACGAGCAGAGGCAAGCTGACCTGCCAAATCGACAAGATTGACTTCTAACTTCTTAAGCTCTGCTTCCATATCCTCAGACGAAAGGTTATTACCTGTCAAGAGATTGTATTCTTCCGTAATCTTGGCAAAATAAAGCAAGACATCGTCTACAGTCCCACCATACTTACGGGTAATGGTATGAAGGAGGTCCAAACGATTCTCAACCTGCATGAGACGATTGCCGTCAAAATCAAGGTCCTCAATAATAGCTTCCAGACGTTTGCTAATGTCTTCTAAAACATAGTAGGTCTCAGACAGAGAGCTTGAAATTTCACGGTATTCAGGGTCGTACTCTTCAACACTTTCCATGTCATTCATGGCTGAACGAACATTGGCTAGACTTGAAAAGTCTTCATTGTCCAACAAACTGTAGGCATTGGTCAGCGTATCCGCAATATTTTTATGGTTGAGCAGTTTATCACGCTCTTGATTAAGAGCCAAATCTTCTCCAGCCTGCAAGTTTGCTGCCTCAATTTCTGCCATTTGAAATTCCAACATCTCAATACGAGCCTTGTGTTCCTGTTGGTTTTTCTTGACTTCCAGAACCTGCTTACGCATTTTACGGTAGGCATCAAAACTCGTTTGATAGGTTTCTTTCAAGGTCCAAAAGGCTGTATCACCAAATTCATCCAACATCTGGATATGCAGTTGGGGACGCATTAACTCCTCTTGATCATGCTGGCCATGTATATCTACCAGATGTTGTCCAATAGCACGCAAAACAGACAGATTGACCATCTGGCCATTAACACGACTAATACTCCGACCATTTTGCAAGATTTCTCGACGGATGATAATCTCATCCCCCAATTCCAAACCTTGCTCATCAAAAATTTCCTGTAAAAGACGACTATTCTCAACTGAGAAAAGCCCCTCAATCTCTGCCTTTGGTGCCCCATGACGAATAACATCTGTCGTCGCACGAGCTCCCAACATCATATTCATGGCATCAATGATAATCGACTTCCCTGCACCCGTTTCACCAGTCAGGACAGTCATCCCCTTTTCAAAATTGAGGGAAATAGCCTCAATAATGGCAAAGTTTTTTATCGAAATTTCAAGTAACATATAGACCTACCAATTTTTTACTTGTTCAAAGATTTCCTCAGCTAGACTTTCACTTCTGGCAATGACTAAAATCGAGCTATCATCAGCTAAACAGCTAAAAATCTTATCCGCAAAAGTCTCGGTTAACTGAGCTTTTACAAATGCTGTATTTCCTGGGATAACCTGGAGATTGATCATCTTATCCATCAATTCAGCTGACTCAATATTGTCTTCAGCCAGTTGCAAACTTTTTACGATTGATTTTGGCAATTCATAGACATAGGTATTGTCTCTCAAAGGAATTTTGACAATCCCCAGTTCTTTGATATCTCGTGATACTGTTGCCTGAGTGGCAGTGATGCCTGCCTCTTTCAAATGTTCTACGATTTCTTCTTGCGTACCGATTTGATAATCTGTCACAAATCGTCTAATTTTTTCAAGTCTCTCTTTTTTATTCATTTTTAAATTGACTATGCGCCCTCTCTACTACTTCTTCAATCTCAGCAAGAACCTGATTGCTTGCTGACTCTTCTTTTTTCAAATACGCTAAAAACTCAATATTTCCATGTCCGCCTTGGATGGGAGAAAAGTCCAAACCAAGGACTGAAAAGCCTTCCTCTACTGCCATAGTTGTGACAGATTCAAGGACATGTTGATGGACCTTGGCATCGCGAATGATTCCATTTTTCCCAATCTGCTCACGTCCTGCCTCAAACTGAGGCTTAACCAGAGCCACAACCTGACCTTGATCTGCCAATACACGGTGCAAGGCCGGAAGAATCAGACTGAGGGAAATGAAACTCACGTCAATGCTGGCAAAGCTCGGCTCTTGCTCGAAATCAGTCTTTTCAGCATAGCGGAAATTAAACTGCTCCATGCTGACAACTCTCGGGTCCTGGCGTAGTTTCCAAGCCAACTGATTGGTACCAACATCGACTGCAAAGACCAACTCAGCACCATTTTGCAACATGACATCGGTAAAACCACCAGTAGAGGCCCCGATATCAATCGTGGTCGCCCCATCCACTGACAAATCAAAGACTTGCAAGGCCTTTTCCAGTTTTAAACCGCCGCGGCTGACATACTTGAGTTTTTCACCCTTAAGTTTTAGCTCGGTGTCGTCTGGGATTTTCTCTCCTGGTTTGTCAAAACGTTCTCCATTAAGGATTGCTACGACTAGGCCAGCCATTACACCACGCTTGGCCTGCTCTCTCGTTTCAAACAAGCCCTGTTTATAAGCTAGTACATCCACTCTTTCCTTAGCCATTGATTCTCAAACTTTCTACTACTTCTACAATCGATTCTATCTCAAAGAGAACCTGCTGAGCAATTTCTTCCAATTTTTCATTTGCTTGATCCAAGGTTTGGTTACAAAAGGCAATGGACTCTTCCAAGCCCAACAAGGCTGGATAGGTTGATTTTTCAGCCTGCAAATCCTTTTGAGGCGTCTTGCCGATTTCCTCAAAACTAGCTGTCACATCCAGTACATCGTCCCTGACCTGAAAAGCAAGCCCAATCAATTCACCCACAGTTTTCAGCTTCACCTGCATTTCAGGTGACAATTCTGCTATGATAGCAGCTGCTTGGAAGGGATAAGCTAGTAGTTTGCCAGTCTTATTAGCATGAATGGTCTGAAGTTCTTCCAAAGACAAATGCTGGTGTTCACCCTCCATGTCCAAAACCTGGCCTGCTACCATGCCCAGACTTCCTGAAGCTAGGGATAAGTTGGCAATCAAGTCAACCTTGATCTGACTTGGCAAATCTGCCTGCGCTATCAAGGCGTAAGGATCTAGGAATAAAGCATCTCCAGCCAAAATCGCCATAGCTTCGCCGAATTTCTTATGATTTGTCAAGCGTCCCCGACGGTAATCATCATCATCCATAGCTGGAAGATCATCATGAATCAAGCTCCCTGTATGAATCATTTCCAAGGCCGCAGCTACCTGCGCGTGAGCAGGTTTGATGGCAATATGCAAGGCTTCCAACACTTCTAACAGAAGAAAAGGTCGAATACGCTTGCCACCAGCATGAATGGAATAGAGAACAGACTCTCGCAAACTAGAGGCAAACTGCTGGTCTCCATAAAAGTCTTCTAAGGCTGACTCGACAAGAGCTAATTTTTCTTGCTTCTTCATTCAAAATCACTTTCTGTTCCGTCTTCTTGCATGACCTTGACCAAGGTCTTTTCAGCCTTGTCCAGCGTCGCTTGGAGCTCTTTTGACAAGACCATGCCCTTTTGAAAGGCAGCAATCGCATCTTCCAGAGCAATTTCACCATTTTCCAAACTTTGGACAATAGTCTCCAGTTCTGCTAGATTATCCTCAAATTTCTTTTGTTTTGACATCTTTAACCTCTAATTCTACTCGACCATCTCGCATCAAAAGCGTCACTTGGTCTTTTTTCTTCAAACTCTCAACCGAATCTACAACGGACTCTTCTTTTTTGACAATAGCATAGCCACGCGCCACGATTCGACTGGTATCCAACATGAGCAAAGCTTCTGAAAGTCGCTTCACTTCAGCAACCTTGGCATCATAAACCAGCGCCATTTGGCTACGTAAGAGCTTGTCCAACTGGTCTAGACGGTCTTGATAACGTTGAATTTTGGTAACAGGTGATAATTGTACCAGTCGATGCGTCCTTGCTTGGACTAATTGCTTGTTATCAGAAATCCGTGTTCGCAAACTTTGTTTTAAACGCAGCTGTAGTTGGTCCAATCTTTGCAAATAACCATCATACAAGCGCTCTGGCTGTCTAAAGATGACTGACTGACCGCATTTTTTTAAAGCTTCTTGTTTCTTAGATAGGACATTTCGGACTGCTGTTGCCATCCGTTTTTCTTGATTTTGCAAATGAGCCAATAGATCCAACTTGGTCACAGGTGTTGCTAGTTCAGCAGCAGCAGTCGGTGTCGCAGCTCGTCTATCTGCCACAAAATCCGCCAAGGTCACATCCGTCTCATGCCCCACACTAGAGATAACTGGTAAACGAGATTCAAAAATAGCCCGTACCACAACTTCTTCGTTAAAGGCCCAGAGATCCTCGATAGAACCCCCTCCACGACCAATAATCAGCAAATTCAAATCGTCCCGTTGATTAGCACGCGCAATATTTCGAGCAATTTCCTCCGCAGAACCGTCACCTTGAACCTTAGTTGGATAAAGTAAGATATCGACACCTGGAAAGCGCCTGCTGACGGTCGTGATAATATCTCGAATAACGGCTCCACTACGACTTGTCACTACACCAATTCTCTTAGAAAATTGAGGAAGAGGTTGCTTGAATCGTTCTTGAAACAGGCCTTCTTCTGTCAATTTTTTCTTGAGTTGTTCAAACTGAATCGCAAGCGCACCAACTCCATCAGGCTCTGCCTTTTCAATGATGATGGAATAGCTACCACTCGGCTCATAGACCTGTACACGCCCAATCACATTGATTTTCATTCCTTCTTCCAGGTCGAAGCCTAATTTCTGATAAATCCCAGACCAGATGGTCGCTTGAATGACTGCATGGTCATCCTTTAGGGAGAAATATTGGTGAGTAGGTCGTTTACGAAAGTTGGAAACTTGACCAGTTAAATAGACCCGTTCCAAGTAAGGGTCTTTATCGAATTTCATTTTCAGATACTTGGTCAAAGTTGTTACCGATAAATACTTTTCCATCTCCACCTACTATTCATTTTCTTGCTCTTTCATGGGTATTATTATACCAAAAATATGCCTAAAAATCTCCATTTATGTACCATTATGAGGGAAAAATAAAAAAAGGAGGCAAGGCCTCCACGTCTGATTATTTGCTGTTTCGAGCTTCTTCCAAAATCTTTTCAATCTTGGTCGTCAAAAGGTCAATAGCAACTGTATTGCTGACTCCCTCAGGAATGACGATATCCGCATAACGCTTGGTTGGCTCAATAAACTGATGGTACATGGGTTTAACCACACCTAAGTACTGGTCAATAACGCTATCAAGGCTACGGCCACGTTCTTCCATATCGCGCTTGATACGCCGAATAATGCGCACATCATCATCCGTATCCACAAAAATCTTGATATCCATCAAATCGCGCAGACGCTTGTCCTCCAAGACCAAAATCCCCTCAACGATAAAGACATCTTGAGGCTCCTGACGATAGGTCTTGCTGCTACGTGTATGCTCTGTATAGTCGTAGGTCGGGATGTCCACCGGACGCCCTGCCAACAATTCCTTAATCTGCTCGATCATCAAGTCTGTATCAAAGGCAAAAGGATGGTCGTAGTTGGTTTTGACACGCTCTTCAAAGGTCAAGTGAGACTGATCCTTGTAATATGAATCATGCTCAATCATGGAAATCTTTTCATCAGGAAAATGCGATAAAATGGCTCTTGAAACACTGGTCTTACCACCACCAGAACCACCTGTCACTCCGATAATGATTGGTCTATTTTGCATGCTATCCTCCGTTTTTTTATCCGTCGTCTATTCTACCACATTTTTAGCAAAATTTATAGTCTGGTTTGGATAGTTTAGGGGAAACAATTCCAACCCCACACTCCAGTTAGACTAGCTAAAAACCTTCCTTGGTTTGTAGAGATTGTCTCGCTTCTCTAGAATGGCTAACAATTTATCTCCTTCAAAGGCAGCTAATTCCTTATCCGATTGTTCTAGCTCGATAAAACGACCAAAGCGTACTTCTGTAGCCTCTTCTTGAGTTAGGGAAACTTTGACAAGGTCGCCTGTCCCAATCTCGAGCGGATATAGAAAATCGACTTGTCCTCTTTCAACTTTTTCAGCAATTTCTTCCAAAGTAAGAGCATCCTCAAGTTGCAAACCTGCTGCACTAGTCCGTGTCAGATGTGACATATGAGCCGCATAACCAAGCTTCTCACCTAAATCAACCGATAAGGTACGGATGTAAGTCCCCTTGCTACATTTTACACGAAAAGTAAAGCGTGCAAGATGACCCTCATAAGAAATCGGACTTGTCCGCTCAAATTGATAAATGGTCACCTGACGTTCTGGACGTTCCACTTCCTGACCAGCACGCGCATACTCATAGAGCTTACGACCATTGACCTTAACAGCCGAATACATAGGTGGAATCTGAGTAATAGGCCCAGTCAAGCTAGCAATCGCTCCATCGACAATTTTTTCATCCAGGGGCGACAAAACAGGTGTCTCTGCGACCACTTCCCCACTAGCATCCTCAGTCGTCGTGGAATAACCCAGAGTGATTTCCCCCTCATAGACCTTACCCTCGTCCTGCATAAACTCGACCATGCGGGTCGCCTTGCCAACCGCAATGGGCAAAACACCCACCACATCCGGATCCAAGGTTCCACCATGACCGATTTTCTTGGTTCCCAAAATCTTACGCAGCTTAAAAACCGCATCATGCGAGGTCATCCCCGCTTCTTTTTTTAAGTTGATAATACCGTTCATTTTTGCTTTCTAATTCCCTTTTCACTTTACATCAACATATTCTATCTTAGACAGATTTTAAAACTATATCAGCTCATTTTTCTAAATACTTCCTAGCTTCCTGCACATAGAAAAGCTCTGAGTTTTCATGTGCTATGCTTTCAAACAAACTACGAGCACGAGCCTCATCTCCTTTTAGCTGGGCATTGAGAGCGCCGTAATAAGAAAACATGATTCGAGCTAGCTTACTTTCTGGCTCAGTAATGTCAAAGTAGTCGTTTGATATTTTATTGCAATAGATATCAACAATAGCCTTTAAACTCAAAATTTCTTCCTGATATTTAAAAATTTTTGATTGAAAGTTACTTGTTAGACCTTCAATTTCTACCATTAATTCTTGCAATTCTAAACAATCATTCAAATGAACCAAGTTTAGGATGCTATAATACTTGATATTAAAAACATAGTACAGATTTTGGGATTTTTTTAGATTACTATTTTTTATTTTATTCAGCAATTCTAAACTATCTTGGAATAGTCCTCTATAAAAGGATACTTTTGCATTTGCCAAATATTTGGGAAGAATCTGAACATTTCTATTTAAAGAATTTGCATCAGCTCTAGCAACTATATCCTGATACTTTGCTAAATTGATATCTTGAGATAAAATATCAATTAAAACTTTATCAAGTAATAGTTTAGATAGAAGAATAAACAATATAAGAAGGACAAGAAATATTGTTAATACCTTTGTGTAAGTGGTCGATGAATGGTTAAAAATATAGACATAAGCAATTACTGTTGAAAACACTAAAAAATACAGCAAATATTTAAATATAATTTTAAGAAAAATTAATTCAATTTTATCAGCTGACCATGTTCTAATAATTTCTATAGTTCTTTTCATATAACACTCCTGTTTTTAAGATAATCTCACTCCCCCTTCAATGCTTCAAACTTCGCTTTCATGGTTGGATTTTTACGGGTCAATTTTTACTGAGGCGTCGTCTACCTTTTATTCTCTTTTTTACAAATTTTAATTAACTATAATTCTTTGTAATTCCTCAATCTCTGGAGGAGGACAATTGTTCTGTTTTTGAATATGTTGTAATACATTTCGTCTTTCATCTAAAGATAATAATGGGAGTATACTTTTGATGCCATCTAGATAGAAAATATCATTCTCTATCTTATCAGTCTCCACTAATTTCAGAAACATTTTTTTCAACAAATCAAAATTGTTAAGTTCTTCATGATTTAATTTATAATTCATTCCTCGTAAAGATAATTTCTGATTATAAGTTGTTACATAATCACTTAATTCCTCTATGAATAAAGCAAATCTATTTTCTTTAAGATTTTCATTATATAATAAATAAAAAATTGTCACCAGATAGTTCGCACTTGAGTCAGATTTGAATAATGCTCGCAACCATTCTTTAGAATATCTAAATTCATAGTCTTCTGTAAAAATGATATTTATCATTTGACTATAGTTATTCTTTGATATAGAAAACGAATCAATAGTTGGATCTACCCTCTCTAAAGCAACTAGATAAACTTTATAAAGAATTTGATTGTCCTCAATTTTTTTGTATAGAATATCCCTTACTACATCTGTGAAAACATCCGCAGCTTCGACAGTAATTGTAGAATGATAATACGCAAATCCTAAAAAGGTGTTGTAAGTTACATTGATTCTGTTTGGATTGTATTCATTTAATAAAATACCTTGAGCAAACTCCCTATAATCGGTATCTATTACTGAATTTATTATTTGAATAATTACATCTCTATAACCTGAATGATTTATAAATAATGATATTAAACATTGAAAATATGATCCCATTTCACTATTTATAAAATGAAGTATATCTAATTGTTTATTATCACCTTTTGGTGTTGAGAGTTCATTCACATTGATACTAAGTAATTTTTCAAAAATATCTATATCTGTATTTTGTTGTTTTATATGATATTCAAAAAATTTCCGATCGTTAGAATCAAAACTTTCTTTGTTAAATCTTTTTAAATATTTTTCTCTAACAATATTTCTCAAATTTTCTTCTATTTCAGGAGAACTGATAATTTTTACATATAATCTCTTATATTTTGGATATAAGTCATCTATATGATTTTTCAATAAATCAGAAACCTTTTTAGATATTTCATTTGATTCTTTTAAAACAGTAATCAAGAAATTTTCCGTTTCATTTATCGTCTTTTCTTCCAAAAATGAAGAACCTCTTTGTTTCATTTCGGCGTTGACTAATATCTCTAATACTCTAGATTCATCGTACTCTACAAGATTTTCTTGAGTTAAATATGAAAATTGTGAAACACAACCTTCTTCTAGTGAAGATATCCAATTTCTATAAGGTTCTTTTGGTATTTCAATATTTTTTTCTCTAATAATACTTCTGTGTTCTTTGATAAAAGTGTTTAATTCCTCTCCAAAGTGAATATTTGAAAAATCAATTTTATCAATTAACCTCTTGATAAATTCTAAATCCAAATTAATTTCATTATCCAATTGAACAAGCAATTTTTGAATTAATATAGTACTTATTAAGTCTTCAGAATCACTTTCTAAAAACTCTTCCTCTTCAATAAATAATTTTTTGGACTTTAGAAGATCATAAAGAAATTTAACAACATCATACTCTTTTAATTGATACTCTATAGAGTAGTAATTATAACTTGAAAATTCTGGATTATTTAGTATGGAGATTAATTTATTAACACATTCGTAATTTAAGTTAACTTCTACTTCACTATCTTCCTCTATATATAAATCACGATTTTGCTGTTCAAAAGTACTTACTAGCCAGTAACCCAAAAGAGTTTTATCTTTATTAAAGTTAGAATTAACGATATATCCCTCTTTGGATATAATTTCTCTCAGTTCATTAAGCTTATTATTATTTGTAAAACTAGAAATTTTATTATCTATCGCATAATTATAGACAAAGAATACATCATCTATAAAGTAATTTTGAGAGCCCTCATAAATTATTTTATAAATCACATCCCACTCATTATCACTTAACTTTTCAATATTCTTAACAATAAACTTCCAAAATGCAAGGACAAAATTTTTTTTAATTACTGTTAGAGTTTCACCCCGAAGCAGAGCATTTAACATTAGCTGATCTAGTTGATTATTATCATTTTCAATAACCTTATCTAAAACAGAGCTTAGATACTTAAAATCATTAGAAATACTATCTAGATTTTTATTATACTCTTCTTGATTTATAGAAGGATTCAAAAGATTGTTCCACTGATTATAAAAATCATGTATGCCCAATTTTTCATTAATATCAGCAACTAATTTTTTTACAAAAAGAGGTAATTTCTCAAATTCATCTCCGTACCAAATAATCTGAGTATGGTTTTCTGAGCTAAAAAATCCTTCAACAACACCTCTATAATGTTCATCAGCTCTCTGATTACCTGTGTTCTCTGACTTCATCAAGGCATAGTTCTTACTATCTTTACAAAGTAAAGATAAAATTTCATCTTCTTCAAGACCTGCTCCAATAAATAAAACAGTAGGTTTTGTCTCTTTAAACCATGTTACTAGATTTTCAAAATTTTCCCTATTTTTTAAATAGGTTTTTGAATAATCTGCGGATGAACTTACAAAATACTTTACATCACAATCTGGTGTTCCATGGATATGTAGAACATCACCAAATTGTAGCTTCCCTTTCTTGTTCTTAGTAAATTCATTGAGATCATTAATAGTAACTACAGAATTTTTTAAACGTTTAATATGATTTTCAATTTCATAGTCGTAGTTAGAAGTAATAAATATTGCATTTAAACTCGCTAAAGATTCTACTGTTTGGTTAACTATTGAATATGGTAGCAGATTTTTAAAATATCCTTTTTCAAAATCTAGTCGTCGCTTTTCAAAATCTTCACCAAAAACTTTTTTTAATTCATAGTTTACTAGATCCACTTTACGTTTATTACTAATACTAGATTTGCTAATTAAATCAAAAACTACGTGATGTTCTCTTCCAAGCCTTTTTTCACCACTTACCGATAAAACTTGTCCTTGCCAATACTTAATAAGATGTTCAATATAATTGTTCCAATTAGGATAACCTTGAGCAATTGAAACCCCTGCGCCAATAAAAATTACTAAGTTTAACTTTTTTATAGCCTCGGTTACATCATCTATCAAATTTTCATAATTAAGATCATCTTCCATAACTTATTTCCTCACTCCCCCTTCAATGCTTCAAACTTTGCTTTCATAGTTGGATTCTTCCGGGTCAATTTTTTGACGGAAACATCTTCCAATTTATTGTTTGCAAGGCGGAGTTGGTTTTCAGATGTTGTTAGGAACTTTTTAACCTCTTCCATGCGTTTGATAGCCTTGTCGATTTCATCGATAGCTTTACCAAAGTTGGTCGAAGCTGAGTTGTAGTTCTTGGCAAATGCTAGCTTAAAGGCATCCAAGTCTTCCTCAAAATGCGTAATGTCGATATTTTGTTCGCGAACCAAGGCCAACTCCTGCTTATATTTTAGGGAATTAAGCGCCGCATTTCGTAAGAGTCCAATCAACTGGATAAAGAACTGAGGGCGAACCACATACATCTTTTCATACTCGTGACTAACGTCAACAATCCCTGTGTTAAAGTAGTCGTTATCTGCCTCTAGCATGGTCACCAAAACGGCATACTCACAGTTCTTCTCCCGACGGTCCTTGTCCAATTCCTTGTAAAAGTCTGCATTCTTGTGCTTCTTCTCTGTTCCATCTGCTTCATTTTTCATCTCAAACATGATGGAAATGATTTCAACACCATTTTCATCACTCTCACGGAAGATAAAGTCACCCTTAGACCCACGCGAAGAAACCTTGTTATCCTTTTCAAAGTAAGCATTTGGAAAGGCAAAACTACGGACCTTGTTAAACTCACTCTCTGCGTACTGTTCCAGACTTTCCCCGATAGCTTTTGTAGATTGTTGGGCTTTGAAATTCCTATAAAATTCGACTTGTTCACTAGCTGCCTTGAGTTGAGCTTCGTAGTTTTGCTTAACAGAAGCAAGAGAGAGTTCGTTTTCTTTTTCTTGTAAAAGAAGCTGATTTTTAACCTGATCCCGTTCTTTTTCTAGGTCAGAAAGGGTCTTTTGCAGTTGATTTTCATGTTCCAAACGCAAGGTGGCCAGTTGGTTTTCCAAGGCCTGTACTTCCTTGTCCTTAGCCAATAAGGCCTGATTACTTGTCTGTTCAACCTCTTTCTTGGCCAATTCTTTTTCTGTATCAAAATTTTGGATTTGACTCTGCAATTGAGCAATTTCTTGGTCTTTTTGAGCTAGTTTAGACTGTTGTTCATTCATGGCCTTTTGCTCAGCCAAGGCCAGTTCCTGCTTCATCCGATCGTGCAATTCCTTATCAAACTCTGCTGTTCTCACTTGGGATAAAAGTTCAGCATACTGACTTTCATTTACTGTAAAGACTTCCCCACAGTTGGGGCATTTGATTTCGTTCATAACATTCCTCTTTCTAGACTTCTTTAACCATTATATCATGCCTAAGGGAAAATCAAAAACAGTGAGTCGAAACCCACTGTTTATCTTCTTTTTCTTTAAATTTTTTCCAAGGCCAAGCGCAAGTCTTCAATCAAATCTTCTACATTTTCAAGACCGATTGACAAACGAATTTGGTTTGGTGTGACACCTGCTGCTTCTAGGTCTTTTTCTGACAATTGACCGTGAGTGGTTGTTGCTGGATGAACAACAAGAGACTTGGCATCTGCCACGTTTGCAAGGTCAGAGAAGATTTCTAAATGATCAATTACCTTGCGTGCTTCTTCCTCTCCACCTTTGACATGAAAGGTAAAGATTGAACCGACACCTTTTGGCAAGTATTTCTCAGCCAAGGCATGATAAGGACTATCTGCCAATTTTGGATAGTTTACCTTTTCTACCTTAGGATGGTTTACAAGAAAATCAACAATTTTCTCAGCATTTTGCACATGGCGTTCCACTCGAAGTGACAGGGTTTCAAGTCCTTGGAGTAACAAGAAGGCATTAAATGGCGACAAGGCTGCACCTGTATCACGAAGCAATTGAACACGGACAGCGATAATAAAGGCTGCTGCCCCCACATCACGAGTATAGCTCAAATTGTGGTAGCTTGGGTCTTCCTCAACAAATTGAGGGAATTTCCCTGAAGCTGCCCAGTCAAAACGACCGTTATCGACAATAACGCCACCAATAGTCGTACCATGCCCACCGATAAACTTAGTCGCAGAGTGAATGGCAATATCTACACCGTGAGAAAAGACATTAATCAAATAAGGTGTAGCAAAGGTATTGTCAGAAACAAGTGGAATCTGATGCTTATGAGCAATCTCAGCCAGTTTTTCCAAGTCAGGAATGTTAATCAAGGGATTGCCCAATGTTTCAATCAGAACAAGTTTGGTATTGTCTTTGATCGCTGCTTCCACTTCCTCCAAATTATCCACATCCACAAAGGTTGTTGTGATACCATATCGAGGAAGGGTTTCTTTCAAAAGATTGAAGGTTCCACCATAAATAGTTGATGCCGCTACTACATGGTCACCAGCATGGGCAAGCGCCAAAATCGTATAAGTAACCGCGGCCATACCTGATGCTGTTGCAAGAGCTCCAACACCACCTTCAAGAGCAGCGATTCTTTCTTCAAAGGCAGCTGTTGTAGGGTTGGTGATGCGAGTATAGATATTCCCTGGTTTTCTCAAGGCAAATAGATCAGCACCTTCCTGCGTGTCATCAAAAACGAAGGATGTTGTTTGATAAATCGGCACTGCACGAGACTTGGTAGCTGGATCCACAACTTGACCAGCATGTAGTTGCAAAGTTTCAAATTTAAAATCACGAGTCATAAGGCGACCTCCATATAGTTTCATTAAGGATATTGTAGCACCTTAAGGTATAGTTTACCAATATCAGTTTTCTATATTTTGATATAAGAAATAGCTATTACCTTATTTTAAAAATGAAAAAAGCACGACTCAATCGTGCTCATTTTCTTAATCTACATAAGTATCTTCATTTTTATTGAGGAAGGCATATGGAAGACCCATCAAGAGGCCTCCTCCGATAAAGTTTCCAACGAAGGTTACACCCCAGTGACGAAGAATATTTCCAACACCGAAGTTAGCAATTGAATCCGCAGCAACACTGAATTTTACAATCGCAAAAGAAGCAAAGTTCGCAGCGATGTGCTCGTTTGTTAAGAATACAAACATGTAAATCGCTGACAACACAAGCCATAGTTTGGCACCACCATCTTTGACCAAAACAAATGAAAGAATCGCAATATTTACGAAAATATTTGCCAAAATTGCCTCAAGTAAGATTAATTCATTTGAGCGGCCTAACTTCATCTCAACAACCCCTGAGATGAAACTATCGTGAGTCAGATGTGCATAGGCTGCCGAATGAGCAAAGCCCCAACCTGCTATCAAGGCCCCAATAAGGTTGAACAAGGTACAGTAAAGTAAAATCTCAGCTGTTTTTCTCCAAGAGATTTTTTTCAAGAAACTACCAGCAGTCAAGAACATCATGTTTGATGTTACCAACTCGGCATTCAAGAAAACAATGTAGGCCAATCCCCAAGCAAAGACAAAGGGGAATAGGAAACGTCCACTACCTGGTGCAATTTTATTAATCAAGTCAGCCCCAACTGCACCAGCAGCTGTACTGAAAGTTAAGAATGCACCTGCGAACATAGAACGAATCGCATACTTAAATTTGCTTTGACTATAAAGACTCTCTTTCTTCTTGCAAGCAAATTCAATCTTTGAGATAAATTCTGAAGAAACCATAATAAACTCCTAAAACTTTTATTTGTGATAATTATAACATAAAATCGATATAATGAAAAGCCTTTCCTAATTGTATTTTTGATAAATTTAAAAACCCAGCAATCGTTTACATTGTTTTAATAACAAGCTTTTAGAATTTTTAATTATTAGAATATAAAGATTGCATGGAATAACTTTTATTCTATTTAATATATTTTGTTGTTACAATTTACAAAACGATTTTCTCTGCAAGCCTATTTTGTAAAAGAAAAAGAGAGAATCGTTCTAATTCTCCCTGATACACTAACTCTTCTTAATCAACATATGTATCTTCATTCTTATTTAGAAAGGCATACGGTAAACCAATCAGAAGACCTCCACCTATAAAGTTAGCAATAAAGGTTACACCCCAATGTCGAAGGATATTTGGAAGATCAAAGTGAGGTACTTGATCAGCAATCATGCTGAATTTCATAATACTAAAGGAAGCAAAATTGGCAGCGATGTGCTCATTGGACAAGAAGACAAACATGGAAATAGCTGATAAAATGATCCATAGTTTGGCAGCACCGTCTTTGACTAATATAGATGAGAGAATGGCAATATTAACAAATACATTGGCAAGAATTCCCTCAAGCAGGACTAAATCACTTGGACGCGCCAATTTCTTTGCTACAAGCTTAGGAAGGAAACTATCATGGGTCAAATGGGAAAAGGCTGACGAGTTGGCAAAGGCCCATCCAGCCACCAAGGCACCAATGAGATTAAACAAAGTACAATAGAGTAAAATAATCATTGCCTTTTTCCAATCAATCTTTTTCAAAAATGCACCTGCTGTTAAATACATCATATTGGAAGTTACCAATTCTGCATTTAGGAAGACAATATAAACCAGCCCCCAAGCAAAAACAAATGGGAAAAGGAAATACCCACTACTTGGAACAATACTATTAAGTAAATCTGCACCAATAGCGCCGGCAGCTGTACTGAAGGTTAAAAAAGCACCTGCAAACATAGAACGAATTGCATACTTTAACTTACTTTGCTTGAAAAGACTTTCTTTCTTGTGGCAATAATAATCAATCTTCGAAATAAACTCTGACGAACTCATAAACGTCTCCTATTTTTTTATATTTAGTATTATAACAAAAAATATTAAAATAGGTAATTGTTTTTGAAAAATGCTAGTATTTGTATTGATTTATCATTACTTAACATGCTTATAAAGCAATATAAAAAGAACCAGTAAAATAAAATGTTTACTGATTCTTTAACTATTAATAGCGTTGTTTATATGGTTGATTGAAAGCTGTTAGAATTTCTTCAGGGGTTTGTGAATAATCTTTTTCTTCTTTTAAGTCACCTTTAACGATAATCCGCTCTGTCGCATCATAGTCCACACAAGTCACAAGTGTGATTTCATCAAAACCACTACGATCATCAATCTCATCGACGCGATCTGGTGTCACATGCTTCACTTCACGGATTTCATAGGTATAAACTTTATTCTTATCAGTTAGATAAATTTTCATCCCATTTTTAGCGCGTGCCAATGGAGAAAAGAGCATTTGACTGGCATTTTCTGCTGTAAAGATGTGGTGGCTCGCAAGGGAATAGTTTCCTTTCCCCATCACTTGATCACGCTTCATTGTACCAGCTCCATAGAAGAGATTGACATTATCAAGCCCCTTAAAAATAGGCAAGTTAATTTCTACCTCAGGAACAGCAATTCCACCGATAACAGGCAATTTTTGCGAATCCCATTGTGAGGATAAGACAGCTTCTGACGAGATGGCTTTTACGGAATCAAAGTCAAAATTGCCTTCTGTATCTTGATTTTCTTCCAATTTTTCTTTTGATACTTGGCTGACTTGGTATTTATTGGTATTCCAAACCATGAACATATCACGAATTTTTGAATTGAAAATCAAAGCTACTGACAAGAGGATTAAAAAACCTGCCAAGATATTGATCAGTAAATTTTTACGGTTTGTTTTCTTTTTGTTCTTTTTATGAGGCATTATGCTTCACCTTCTGTTTCGTTTTCTGTCCCAACCTCTTCTTTTTCTGCCGCTGTAACCGTAGTAAAGGTTACAATTTTAGCATCTTGGTCCAGGCGCATCACTTTAACTCCCATAGTTGAGCGACCTGTTTGTGAAATATTGGCAACGTTGGTTCGAATCATGACACCTGTATCAGTGATAATCATCAAATCTTCATCACCTTTAACTGTCATAAGACCAGCAAGGGAACCATTCTTTTCCGTAATTTTAGCAGTTTGCATCCCTTTACCACCACGACCTTTAGTTGGATATTCAGTCGCAACTGTGCGCTTACCATATCCTTTGTCTGTGATGATAAGAACCTCGTCCTGGTCTGTAATCACACTAGCACCAACAACTGTGTCCCCCTCACGGAGATTAACACCTTTCACACCCGTAGCGATACGGCTCATTCCACGAACAGCTGATTGATTAAAGCGGATTGCATAACCAAACTTGGTACCAATGATAATATCCGTATCTTCTTCCGTCAACAAGACATTAATCAACTCATCTTCATCTTTGAGGTTCAGTGCTTTAAGTCCATTTTGACGAATGTTAGCAAATTCCTTAACGCTGGTTCTCTTCACAATACCATGACGAGTTGTGAAGAAAAGATAAGCATCATCGCTGCGTTCAGATTCAACATTGATGATGGTCTGAATACTTTCACCTTCATCCAATTTCAAAAGATTGACAATCGGTAATCCCTTGGCTGTACGGCCATACTCAGGAATTTCATAGCCTTTCAGGCGATAAACACGGCCTTTATTTGTAAAGAAGAGTAGGTGATCATGGGTGCTAGTTGACACTAACTCACGAACAAAATCATCATCCTTAACACCTGTACCTTGAACACCACGACCACCACGTTTTTGAGCGGTGAACTCAGCTTGGTCCAGACGTTTGATGTATCCCTTGTTAGAAAGTGTAATCAAGACATCCGTTTCTTCAATCAAATCCTCATCTTCGAGGCTTAAGACTTCACCGACCATCAATTCCGTACGACGTTGGTCACCAAACTTACGCTTGACTTCGTCTAATTCATCTTTAATGATTTGAGAAACACGTTCTGGCTTAGCTAGAGTATCTGCTAAATCCGCAATCAGAGCCAAGAGGTCATCATACTCAGACTGAATCTTATCGCGTTCCAAACCTGTCAAACGACGAAGACGCATATCAAGGATGGCCTGACTTTGACGTTCAGAAAGCTTAAACTTACTCATCAACTCAGCTTGTGCTTCCGCATCTGTTTCACTAGCACGAATGATACGAATCACTTCATCGATATAGTCTAGTGCGATCAAGAGACCTTCTAAAATATGAGCACGTGCTTCCGCTTTTTCCTTATCAAAACGTGTACGACGAACAACCACTTCTTTTTGGTGCTCGATATAAGCATCCAAAATCTGACGAAGAGACAAAATCTTCGGTACCCCATTTTGGATTGCAAGCATATTAAAACCAAAATTAGTTTGCATCTGGGTCATCTTGAAGAGGTTGTTGAGGATAACATTGGCTGAGGCATCGCGCTTAACTTCGATAACAAATCGAACACCTTCACGGTTTGACTCATCACGTACCGCTGTTATGCCCTCAATGCGTTTTTCCTGAACCAAACGAACAATATGCTCATGCACCTTTGTTTTATTGACCATATAAGGAAATTCTGTTACAACGATACGCTCACGACCAGTCTTAGTTTCTTCAATTTCAGTACGAGAACGAAGGACAATGGAACCTTTACCTGTTTCATAAGCCTTATGAATACCAGATTTTCCCATGACAAGGGCACCTGTTGGGAAATCTGGACCAGGTAAGACTTCCATCAAGTCCTTGGTGGTCACTTCAGGATTGTCCATGACCAACTTCACTGCATCAATGGTTTCTCCCAAGTTGTGAGGGGGAATATTGGTCGCCATCCCAACGGCAATACCAGTTGCTCCATTGACCAAAAGGTTTGGAAAACGAGCTGGCAAGACCAAGGGTTCACGTTCATTTGCATCATAGTTATCAACGAAGTCAACCGTATTTTTATTGATATCACGAAGCATCTCTAGAGCAATCTTGCTCATACGTGCCTCAGTATAACGCTGGGCGGCAGCACCATCACCATCCATGGAACCAAAGTTCCCATGACCATCTACAAGCATGTAACGGTAACTCCACCATTGAGCCATACGGACCATGGCTTCATAGATAGAGGAATCCCCGTGTGGGTGATATTTACCCATGACATCCCCAGTAATACGAGCAGATTTTTTATGTGGTTTGTCTGGAGTAACACCCAATTCATTCATTCCATAGAGAATCCGACGGTGAACAGGTTTCAAGCCATCTCGAACATCAGGAAGGGCTCGCGCTACGATAACACTCATGGCGTAGTCGATAAAGCTCGTCTTCATCTCCTTTGTCAGATTGACATTCACTAAATTTCTATCCTGCATTAATAAATGCCTCATTTCACTATTAGTAATTAACTATATTATACCATAATGTCCGCTATATTTCAGGTATCTAAAATCACTAAAACGTTTACATCAAGAACTGAAATGCATATCCGTGACAAAGCTTTTCAAAAGTGATAAAATTGAAATAACTGGGGAAATCCCTGAATAAAATTAAGGAGATGTTTAGAATAATGACTTCAACTAAACAACACAAAAAAGTTATCCTTGTCGGTGATGGTGCTGTAGGTTCTTCTTACGCTTTTGCACTTGTTAACCAAGGAATTGCACAAGAGCTTGGAATTATCGAAATTCCACAATTGCATGAAAAAGCTGTTGGTGATGCACTTGACCTTAGTCATGCCCTTGCCTTCACTTCACCTAAAAAAATCTATGCAGCTCAATACTCTGACTGTGCAGACGCTGATCTTGTTGTTATCACAGCTGGTGCTCCTCAAAAACCAGGTGAAACTCGTCTTGACCTTGTAGGTAAAAACCTTGCTATCAACAAATCAATCGTAACACAAGTTGTTGAATCAGGTTTCAAAGGTATCTTCCTTGTCGCTGCTAACCCAGTTGACGTCTTGACTTACTCAACTTGGAAATTCTCTGGATTCCCTAAAGAACGTGTTATCGGTTCAGGTACTTCACTTGACTCAGCTCGTTTCCGTCAAGCACTTGCTGAAAAAATCGGTGTTGATGCTCGTTCAGTCCATGCCTACATCATGGGTGAACACGGTGACTCTGAGTTTGCTGTTTGGTCTCACGCTAACGTTGCAGGTGTTAAATTGGAACAATGGCTACAAGCTAACCGTGACTTAGATGAAGCTGACCTTGTAGAACTTTTCATCTCAGTTCGTGACGCTGCTTACTCAATCATCAACAAAAAAGGTGCTACATACTACGGTATCGCTGTCGCCCTCGCTCGTATCACAAAAGCAATCCTTGACGACGAAAATGCAGTCCTTCCACTTTCTGTATTCCAAGAAGGTCAATACGGTGTTGAGAACGTCTTTATCGGTCAACCAGCTATCGTTGGTGCACACGGTATTGTTCGTCCAGTAAATATCCCATTGAACGACGCTGAAACACAAAAAATGCAAGCATCTGCTAAAGAATTGCAAGCTATCATTGACGAAGCATGGA
>CAUQTL010000006.1:0-35104 GCA_963521035.1 uncultured Streptococcus sp. | reverse complement strand
TGCTTTCTTATGATGAAAATGCTTCTGCTCCAATGGCAGCTATGTTTGGTTCATCATTGGCATTGTCCATTTCAGATATTCCATTTGACGGACCAATTGCTGGGGTACAAGTAGGTTATATTGATGGGGAAATCATCATCAACCCTACGCAAGAACAAGCAGAGCAATCTCTCCTTGAATTGACAGTAGCTGGTACCAAACACGCCATCAACATGGTAGAGTCTGGTGCTAAAGAATTGTCAGAAGAAATCATGTTGGAAGCCCTTCTTAAAGGGCATGAAGCAGTCAAAGAATTGATTGCCTTCCAAGAAGAAATCGTTGCAGCTGTTGGTAAAGAAAAAGCAGAAGTGGAATTGCTTCATGTGGATGCTGACTTGCAAACTGAAATCATAGCAGCCTACAACAGCGACCTCCAAAAAGCGGTCCAAGTAGAAGAAAAATTGGCTCGCGAAGCTGCAACTCAAGCAGTTAAAGATCAAGTCACAGCCGTTTACGAAGAAAAATATGCAGACCATGAAGAATTTGACCGCATTATGCGTGATGTGGCTGAAATCTTGGAACAAATGGAACACGCTGAAGTGCGCCGCTTGATCACAGAAGACAAGGTTCGTCCTGACGGTCGTAAGGTCGATGAAATCCGTCCTTTGGATGCGGTTGTTGACTTTCTTCCTCGTGTGCACGGCTCTGGTCTCTTCACTCGTGGACAAACTCAGGCTCTTTCAGTCTTGACCTTGGCTCCGATGGGTGAAACTCAAATCATTGATGGTTTGGATCCAGAGTATAAGAAACGCTTTATGCACCACTATAACTTCCCACAATACTCTGTAGGGGAAACTGGTCGTTACGGTGCGCCAGGTCGTCGTGAAATTGGTCACGGTGCTCTTGGTGAGCGTGCTCTTGCTCAAGTCTTGCCAAGTTTGGAAGAATTCCCATATGCTATCCGTTTGGTAGCAGAAGTTTTAGAATCAAATGGTTCTTCTTCTCAGGCTTCTATCTGTGCTGGAACTCTTGCCCTTATGGCTGGTGGTGTGCCAATCAAGGCGCCAGTAGCTGGTATTGCCATGGGACTTATCTCAGATGGAAACAACTACACTGTCTTGACAGATATCCAAGGTTTGGAAGACCACTTTGGAGACATGGACTTCAAGGTTGCGGGTACTCGTGACGGGATTACAGCCCTTCAAATGGATATCAAGATTCAAGGGATTACTGCAGAAATCTTGACTGAGGCTCTTGCTCAAGCCAAGAAAGCCCGTTTTGAAATCCTTGATGTGATTGAAGCAACCATTCCAGAAGTTCGTCCAGAATTGGCTCCAACTGCTCCGAAAATTGATACCATCAAGATTGATGTGGACAAGATTAAGATTGTCATCGGTAAGGGTGGAGAAACCATCGACAAGATTATCGCTGAAACAGGCGTTAAGATTGATATCGATGAAGAAGGAAATGTATCTATCTACTCTAGCGACCAAGATGCCATCAATCGTGCTAAAGAAATTATTGCTGGTTTGGTCCGTGAAGCCAAAGTGGATGAAGTTTACCGTGCTAAAGTCGTTCGTATCGAGAAATTTGGTGCCTTTGTTAACCTCTTTGATAAGACAGATGCCCTTGTTCATATCTCTGAGATGGCTTGGACGCGTACCAATAATGTCGAAGACTTGGTAGCAATCGGGGATGAAGTTGATGTTAAGGTTATCAAGATTGATGAAAAAGGACGTGTGGATGCTTCTATGAAAGCCCTTCTTCCTCGTCCTCCAAAACCTGAACGTGATGAAAAAGGCGAAAAGTCTGAGAGACCTCACCGCCCACGTCATCACAAGGACCACAAACCTAAGAAAGAATTTACAGAAACACCAAAAGATTCAGAATAAGAAAAGGAGAAATGTATGGGATGGTGGCGCGAAACCATTGATATCGTAAAAGAAAATGATCCAGCGGCCCGCACCACTTTGGAGGTTTTGCTGACTTATCCAGGTGTCAAGGCCTTGGCGGCCCACCGTCTTTCACATTTTCTCTGGAAGCACGGCTTCAAACTCTTTGCTCGTATGCACAGTCAGTTTTGGCGCTTTTGGACTCAGATTGAGATTCATCCAGGTGCCCAGATTGATTCAGGTGTCTTTATCGACCATGGCTCTGGTTTGGTGATTGGGGAGACGGCTATCATTGAAAAAGGCGTTCTCCTCTATCATGGGGTAACTCTTGGGGGAACAGGGAAAGACTGTGGCAAACGCCATCCAACCGTGCGAAAAGGAGCTTTAATATCCGCTCATGCCCAAGTCATTGGACCAGTGGAAATTGGTGAAAATGCCAAGGTCGGTGCTGCAGCAGTTGTCGTAGCAGATGTACCTAGTGATGTGACGGTTGTCGGTATTCCGGCCAAGATTGTCCGAGTTCATGGACAGAAGGATGAACCGACGATCCACGAAGTCGAAGAAAAACGAGAGTACTACGTCAATAAACTCGAGCAGGCTAAAGAAGCCAGTCACAGATCGTCTGGGTTGTAGAGGATACCTATATGATTCAAGCAAGAAACAAGTTAAGCCAAGAGGAGCTATCTGGGGCGAAAAAACTAATTAACTGTTGCCAAAACTATGACGGTACCTATCGTGATCCCTATCTCTCTAACATGCTTAATTTTGATCCAAACATGCCCGCCTTTTTCCTTTATTATGAAAAAGGCGAACTTGTTGGTTTATTAACTGTCTATGCAGATGACCAAGATGTAGAAGTGACGATACTGGTTCATCCAGGTCATCGCCATCAGGGAATTGCGCGGGCTTTGTATAGAAGTTTTGAGAAAGAAACGGCATCTTATCCAATTGAGTCTGTGACTTTTCAGACAGAGCGTGTTTTTCTAGATCTCCATCCTGATTTTGTCAGCAACTGGGGATTGGTCGAGGACGAGGATACAGAAACCTGGTTAGGTAAGGATAGAAGACCTTATCCGTTAGCAAAGCTTTCTAATCTTGAAGTTTTGTTAGCAGATAGTTCGTATCAGGAGCAAATCAGTCAGTTAAAATTTCAGGCATTCTCAGAAGAGCATGAATCTAGAGAGATTGTGGATAGATATGTCGCTGAAGCTCTGAAAGATCCAGAAAGTCGCCTATATATTTTATTAAAAAACAATCAGGTGATTGGAACTTGTACAGTTGATTTATCGAGTAATACGAATTACCTCTATGGTTTAGCAATAGCTGATCTTGAACGTGGGCAAGGCTACGGAAGCTATCTGGCAAAATCCCTCGTCAACAAACTGATTGAGCAAAATGACAAGGAGTTTCAGATTGCAGTGGAAGATAGCAATGTCGGTGCCAAGCGCTTGTATGAAAAAATTGGCTTTGTCAAACAGACTCAGGTGGTTTATCTGAATGAGAAAGGAGCAAGGGATTCCGAAGTGTAGAGATATTCGGACTGAAATTCAATTGAACTCTTAGTGATGAAAAAATCTGTTCTTGGATTTTGGTTTTCCTGACTATTATTTTATGATTAAAATTTATGACACCATGTCTCGTGATTTGCGAGAATTTGTCCCGATTGAGGACGACAAAGTCAAGATGTATGTTTGTGGGCCAACGGTGTATAACTATATCCACGTGGGGAATGCCCGCTCAACAGTGGCTTTTGATACCATTCGTCGCTATTTTGAATACCGTGGGTATGAGGTTGCCTATATTTCCAATTTTACAGATGTAGATGATAAGATTATCAACCGTGCCAAGGAAGAGGGCATCACGCCTCAGGAGGTTGCGAACAAGTACATAGCTGCCTTTCGTGAGGATGTGACGGCCTTGGGCGTGAAACCTGCGACTCGCCATCCGCGTGTAGTGGAGTTTATGGCTGACATTATCCGCTTTGTGGAAGACTTGATTGGAAAAGGCTTTGCCTACGAGAGTCAAGGAGATGTCTATTTCCGTGTGGAAAAATCTCATAACTATGCCCAGTTGGCCAATAAAACCTTGGAAGATTTGGAGCTAGGTGCTTCAGGTCGTACTGATGAAGAAACAGCTCGCAAGGAAAATCCTGTGGACTTTGCCCTTTGGAAAGCTGCTAAATCAGGTGAGATTTCTTGGGATAGCCCTTGGGGACCTGGTCGTCCGGGCTGGCATATCGAGTGTTCAGTCATGTCGACAGAGATTTTGGGAGATACCATTGATATCCACGGTGGTGGAGCCGATCTGGAGTTTCCGCATCATACCAATGAAATTGCCCAGTCAGAAGCCAAAACAGGTAAGATTTTTGCCAACTACTGGATGCACAATGGCTTTGTCAATATCGACAATGTCAAGATGTCCAAGTCCTTGGGTAACTTTATTACCGTACATGATGCTCTTAAGACTCTTGATGGTCAAGTTCTTCGTTTCTTCTTTGCGACTCAGCATTACCGCAAGCCAATCAACTTTACGGAAAAAGCGGTGCGCGATGCAGAGACTAATCTTAAGTATCTGAAGAATACTTACGAGCAACCGTTTACTGGAACTGTAGATGCTCAAGAGTTGCAAGCTTTTAAAGATAAGTTTGTAGCAGCAATGGATGAGGATTTTAACGCTGCTAACGGTATCACAGTGGTCTTTGAAATGGCCAAATGGATTAACTCAGGTAACTATGATGCAAGTGTTAAGGAAGCTCTTGCGGATATGTTGGAAGTCTTTGGAATTGTCTTTGTTGAGGAAGTTTTGGACGCTGAGATTGAAGACTTGATCCAAAAACGCCAAGAAGCGCGTGCCAATCGTGACTTTGCTACAGCGGACCAGATCCGTGACCAATTGGCTGCTCAAGGAATTAAGCTCCTTGACACCAAGGATGGAGTGAGGTGGACACGTGATTGATGTCAATCTCATTAACGGGATTGCGCTAGCCTTTGAAGGAGATGCGGTGTATTCTATGTATATTCGCCGTCACCTCATCCTCAAAGGTATGACCAAGCCCAATAAACTCCACCAAGAGGCGACCAAGTATGTCTCAGCCAAGGCTCAGGCTCGCCTGATTTCCCTTATGTTGGAGGAGCAAGTCCTGACGGAAAAAGAAGAAGAAATCTACAAACGTGGCCGCAATACCAATAGCCACACAAAGGCTAAAAATGCCGATGTGGTGACCTACCGTATGTCCACAGGTTTTGAAGCAGTCATGGGTTATCTCCATATGACTGAAAATCTGGAACGTCTTGAGAGCTTGATTTCCTGGTGCATCCAAAAAGTGGAGGGCTAGGACATGATGGCAAAAGAACTACAAGACTGGTTTCCTGAAGCTCAGATTTCAGACCAACCAGTAGAGAAAGAGGGTTATCTCACTTTCCCTTTAGCTTCTCAGCAGTGGATTTTGCTTGATGAAGCTGGGCTTAGCGAGCGTGAAAAGCAGTTGGTTGCCCTTTTAACCCAGCAGGAGCAGGCTCGTTCGCTCAATCCTTGGTATTCTTTTCTGATTGAGGGCAAGGGACAGGCACCACAAGCTTTTAAAAAGATTCAGTTGGTTTATTGTCATCTTTCCTATTTTCAGCAGGAAAATCTAGCTTCTTGGCTAGATATGATGCGGACTCTTTTTCCGAACTGTCAGACGGTGCTTCAGGTCGGAGCTCAGGATTATGTTTTCGTGCTTCAACAAGATAAGTACACCTCTGTACGAGCTATTTTAAGCGATACGATTGAAGCAGTTGAGTATGACTTTGGATTGCGTCTGTCAATCATGTTAGGCCAGGTTTGGTCTCAGACGGGAAATCAAGCCCTATCAGACTTAATCAAAGCGGAGCGCGATTTGTTTAAGACTTGGTGGCGTCAGGGTCACCAAGGTGTTCATACTTTTTCTCAGCTCTATCTTTGGAGTATGGGAGAAAGACTCGTGGACCTGAGAGTCATTAAAGAATGCCTGCACCAGATGATTTTGGACCAGGATCAGATTCAGGAAATCATTCTCTCTCTTTGGGAAAATAGTGCTGTTCTTACTAAAACAGCCCAGCAACTCTATCTGCACCGCAATTCTCTTCAATACAAGATTGATAAATGGGAAGAATTGACAGGGCTTCAGTTGAAGGAATTGACTGACCTGACCTTGTGTTATCAATTGATTTTACCAGATATTCTCTAAAGTTTTGTGCAAGTTGCACAGAACTTTTTTGTTTTTTTGGTCATCTTGCCATAGAAATGTAAAGCGTTTTCATCTATAATAAAACTATCAAAAAACAAAAGGAGTTCACCTCATGGTAGAATTGAATCTTAAAAACATTTACAAAAAATATCCAAATAGCGAACACTACTCAGTTGAAGACTTCAACTTGAACATTAAAGACAAAGAATTTATCGTTTTCGTAGGTCCTTCAGGATGTGGTAAATCAACAACTCTTCGTATGATTGCTGGTCTTGAAGATATCACAGAAGGAACTGCATCTATCGATGGCGTGGTTGTCAACGACGTAGCTCCAAAAGACCGTGATATTGCCATGGTATTCCAAAACTACGCTCTTTACCCACACATGACTGTTTATGACAACATGGCTTTCGGTTTGAAATTGCGTAAATACAGCAAAGAAGACATCGACAAACGTGTACAAGAAGCAGCTGAAATCCTTGGATTGAAAGAGTTCTTGGAACGTAAACCAGCTGACCTTTCAGGTGGTCAACGTCAACGTGTTGCCATGGGTCGTGCCATCGTCCGTGATGCAAAAGTATTCTTGATGGACGAACCTTTGTCAAACTTGGATGCAAAACTTCGTGTATCTATGCGTGCTGAAATCGCTAAAATCCACCGTCGTATCGGAGCTACAACTATCTACGTAACTCACGACCAAACAGAAGCGATGACACTTGCAGACCGTATCGTTATCATGTCAGCAACTAAGAACCCTGCTGGTACAGGTACTATCGGACGTGTAGAACAAATCGGTACTCCTCAAGAAGTTTACAAAAACCCAGTTAACAAATTCGTAGCAGGATTCATCGGAAGCCCAGCTATGAACTTCATCAACGTGAAATTGGTTGGTAGCGAAATTGTTTCTGACGGTTTCCGTTTGAAAGTTCCAGAAGGAGCATTGAAAGTTCTTCGTGAAAAAGGCTACGAAGGTAAAGAATTGATCTTCGGTATCCGTCCAGAAGACGTGAATGCAGAACCTGCTTTCCTTGAAACATTCCCAGAATCAGTTGTCAAAGCAACTATCTCTGTATCAGAATTGCTTGGTTCAGAATCTCACCTTTACTGCCAAGTTGGTAAAGATGAATTTGTTGCTAAAGTTGATGCTCGTGACTACTTGCAAACAGGTGCAACAGTTGAACTTGGATTTGACTTGAACAAAGCACACTTCTTCGATGTAGAAACTGAAAAAACAGTTTACTAAGATAAATAAAACTCAAAACACTGCTAGAAATCTGGCAGTGTTTTTTGAGATTGCGTAGAAAAAACTCCTGGGAAATTCCAGGAGAGTATGAGTGGTTATTTAAACTTGAATCCTTCGTAAATAAGCTCTGTTTTTGGATTTTGTTTCTTAATCTGTTTGGCAAGTGACTTCATCATAGAAAGAGGACCACACATATAGACGCTCGCATGTTCGGGTACTTCTTTTTGTTCAAAATTAAGATAGGCGTCTTTCCTACTGTCTACTAGATGGAGTTCAAAATTAGGATTTTTCTGAGCATAGTCATGGAGCAAATCTATATAAACTGCATTTTCCTCTCCACGGAAGCTATAGTAGAAGTGAACCTGTTTATCTAAAATAGGATGTTCACGGATGTAAGAGATGAAGGGGGTAATCCCAATACCTCCAGCAATCCAAACCTGATTTTCTCGTCCTTCTTCTATAATCATGTGCCCGTAAGCTCTGTCTACACTTACTTTGCTGCCGACTTGAAGATTGTCATAGATATTCTTGGTATGGTCGCCTGAATTTTTGACAGTAAAGTAAAGAGTTTGACCATGACCTCCTGAGATAGAAAAGGGATGCGGAGCACTTTCAAAGCCTTCTTGGAAAATCTTTAGGAAGGCAAATTGTCCTGATTGATAGTCGAAAGGTCTGCTAAGATGGATTTGAATTTCTTTAGTATCGTGATTTAAGCGTTTGAGATTGGTAATTTTCCCTAGATAGGGGAAGCCAATCTTTTGATATAGAAAAATGATATAAAAACCAGCCAGTAAGCCTAAAAGGGCATAGCTACCAACAAGAAAACTTAAAAGATTAAATGTGAGGAGGCGATTGCCCATCATCATGTAGACATGAAAGAGTCCGGAAATATAGGCTAGGTAAACCAGACGGTGAATCCATCGCCAAGCTTCGTATTGGATGTATTTGCCTAAATAGGCGACAAGGATGATGCTGATAAAGATATAGATGGCAAGGTTGCCAAACTGAGCAGCTAATCGAGAGCCCCACAAACCGCCCATACTAAAGTTATGAAAGATGAGTAGGATGATGGAGAGAAAGGCTGTGAATTTGTGGACAGTATAGACCTTTTCCAAACCGTGAAACCAGATTTCTAGTAGTGGGAGACGAGTGGCTAGGATAAAAGTCAGAGATAGGCTTGTTAAAGCTAGTCCTGGAATCATGAATTGGGGAGAAGTGCTCAGCCAAGTCAAAATAGTCAAGATGAAACTAGCTATGATAAAGAGTAGTCCTTTGAGTGATTTCATAGAAAATTCCATTTCATTTAGATTTTGATTTGTTATAAATGAATTTGTTACATTTTATCATAGAAAAAGTATGGTGTCAAATTGAGTTCTATAAATATCTACTCTCATCAAAAAAACTCTCCAATTTAACTGGAGAGTTGCTATTTATTCTGCAGCTTGTTGCCAACGTTTTGCTAGCATATGAGACAGGCTAGAAATGGCTAGGTTAAAGCTGAAGTAGATGAGGGCAATCAGGATATACAGACTGAAGACCTGCTCTGGTTCAAAATAACGACCCATGAGAATTTGGCTAGCCCCAAAGAGTTCTTGTAGGGCGATAACAGAGTAGAGAAGACTGGTATCCTTAATCACGGTTACAAACTGAGAAATGATGGCTGGCAGCATTTTACGAATGGCTTGTGGGAGAATGATGTGGTAGAGGATTTGGGCTGAGGTAAATCCTTGCGACATTCCTGCTTCGTACTGTCCCTTGTCCACGGCATTGAGACCGCCTCGGATAATCTCAGCCAAGGCTGCTGAGGTAAAGAGGGTAAAGGCAGTGATTCCTGCTGGTGTGGATTTCATCTTGAAAACCAAAAAGATGGTGAAAATCCAGAGGAGGTTGGGAACGTTACGCACAAACTCGATGTAAATGCTGGAAATGATGCGCAAGATAGGATTTTTCCCATTTCTCATGACTGCTAGAACTGTACCGATAAGTGTAGCGAGGACGATGGCAATCAGAGAAATGTAGAGGGTCAAGCCAAATCCTTTAAAGATAAATACTAGGTTATCTGGGGTCAAAACTTCTAAAATGGATTCCATAGTAACCTCCTAAAGTGAATAGGCTTTTTTGTTGGCTTGCTCCATCTTGCGACCAAACTGGGCAACAGGAAAGCAAAGAGAAAAGTAGAGAAGGGCAGCACCTAAAAATGCTGGAATGTAGTTTCCGTTAAGTGCCGACCAAGACTTGGTCACAAACATCAAGTCCACTCCAGAGATAATAGCGACTGTAGAAGTGTTTTTGATGAGGTTAACAATTTGGTTGGTCAAAGGAGGGAGAATGATACGAAAGGCCTGAGGCAAGATAATCAAACGCATAGCACTGATATAGGTAAAACCTTGCGACAAGGCGGCCTCCATCTGACCGCTAGGAATAGACTGAATACCTGAACGAATCACTTCAGCGATATAGGCGCCGTGATAGAGTCCCACGCAGAGTACAGCTGTCCAATAAATCGGAATCATGATGGTGTGGTCACTGATAAGAGGTAGGCCATAAAAAACGATAACAAACTGCACCAAGAGGGGAGTGTTTTGGTAAAACTCCACAAAGATGCGAGCTAAAATGCGCAAAATTGGACGTTTGCTGGTTGACATGGCTCCAAAGAAGATGCCCAAAACCATGGCGAGGATAAAGGATCCAATCGCTAGGGCAAGGGTGAAGAGGAAACCATTGAAAAATTGTCCAAAATCCTGAAAATAGGCTGTCCAAGATGATAAATCTGTCATGGGGTGTCCTCCTTAATCTGCAGTATGGCTGGATGGTTTCAGCTTGTAACGGTCATAGAGTTTTTGCAAACTGCCATCCTTGCTCCATTTAGTAACCAAGTTATCGAGATAGTCGTTGAGCTCGGTATTTGATTTCTTGGTAACGATACCGTAGTCAGATGGCTTGAAACTATCATCTAGTAGTACTGTGCGTTTGCTGATGTAGCCAGACAGAATCGAGCGGTCAACGGAAAAGGCATCAATACGGTGAGCGTGTAAGGAAGTAATCAATTCTGGGTAGGAACCAAGTTCGACGAATTTAAAGGTCAGACCTTTCTTTTTACCCAGTTCAGTAATCAGGCGTTGGGTAATGGAACCTTGAGCAACCCCGATGGTTTTTCCGTTTAAGTCCTCAATGCTTTTGATTTTGGCAGACTTATTGACCAAAAAGCCAGAAGCGTCCGTGTAGTAAGGGCTGGTAAAGTTGTAGAGTTTTTTGCGTTCGTCTGTGATGGTAAAGGTCGCGATATCCATATCGACCTGTTCGTTGTCTAGAAGGGGGCCACGGGTTTGTGCTGTAACCGGCACATAGCGAATCTTGACCTTGAGTTCATCAGCTACCATCTTGGCCAAGTCCGTTTCGATACCAGAATAGGTCCCTGTCTTGGGATTCTTGTAACCGAAATTGGGAACGTCTTGTTTCACACCGACAACCAGCTCACCTCTCTTTTGAATGTCTGCGACACTAGTATCAGCCTGGACTGGTTTTGCAGCAGCAAGGCCGAAAAGGCTAATCAATAATGCTGATAAAAAGAATTTCTTTTTCATAGGCGCCTCCTTATTTGACTTTGTCACTTTCATGGTTGATAATTTTGCTGAGGAATTGTTGGGCACGAGGCTCGCTTGGATTGTCGAAAAAGTCATCGACATCTGTCGTATCCACCAAAACTTCTCCGTCAGCCATAAAGATGATGCGGTCAGCAACTTCACGGGCAAAGCCCATTTCATGGGTAACGACAATCATATTCATACCATCGTGGGCCAATTTTTGCATAACAGCCAGAACGTCGCCGATGGTTTCAGGGTCAAGAGCAGATGTTGGTTCATCAAAGAGTAGTAGTTCAGGATGCATGGCGAGTCCGCGTGCGATGGCAATCCGTTGTTTTTGTCCACCAGATAGCATGGCTGGATAAGAATCTTTCTTGTCCCACATATTTACAAATTCCAGATATTTTTGAGCTGTTTTTTCAGCTTCTTTTTTATCAATTCCTAGAACTTTTATGGGTGCGAGTGTTACGTTTTCTAACACTGTTTTGTGCGGATAGAGGTTAAAATGTTGGAAAACCATGCCGACTTCCTTACGAAGAGGCACCAAATCTTTCTGGCTGGAACCAGCAACTTGGTGACCATTTACTAGAAGGCTTCCCTTGTCTACAGCCTCCAAACCATTGATGGTGCGGATAAGAGTGGATTTTCCAGAACCAGAAGGGCCTAGGAGGACAACGACTTGCCCTTTTTCAAAACGGAGATTGATGTCGCGGAGTGCATGGTAATCTCCGTAATATTTTTCGACGTGTTCAAATTCTACTAAAGCCATAAGGAATCTCCTTTGTGTTAGATTTTATAACATGATTCTACACTAAAAAATTTGTCTTGTCAAATCATATCAGAAAAAAGTTAGTAAAATTTTATAAAAAAGCAATCTGGATAGAGAAAAAGCCTAAATCATGTTATAATGAAACGATAGAATTCTTAGAAAGAGTGGATGTCTTTTTGATAACACCTACTTATGAATGGCAGTTTGCCCCGCAGGTAGAAGATGCGGATTTTACAAAGATAGCCAAGAAGGCTGGACTGGGTCCTGAGGTGGCTCGGTTATTATTTGAAAGAGGGATTCAGGACCAAGAAAGTCTGAAGAAGTTTTTAGAACCTTCCTTGGAGGACTTTCACGACCCTTATCTGCTCCATGATATGGATAAAGCAGTGGAACGGATTCGTCAGGCCATTGAAGAAGGGGAAAATATTCTCGTTTACGGTGATTATGATGCGGACGGTATGACTTCGGCTTCTATTGTTAAGGAAAGTTTGGAACAGCTTGGCGCCGAATGCCGTGTTTACTTACCTAATCGTTTTACTGATGGCTATGGACCTAATGCAAGTGTCTATAAATACTTTATCGAGCAAGAAGGAATTTCCTTGATTGTGACGGTGGATAATGGGGTTGCGGGTCACGAGGCTATTGAATTGGCCCAGTCTATGGGAGTAGATGTCATTGTGACAGACCATCATTCCATGCCTGAAACCTTACCAGATGCCTATGCTATTGTCCATCCTGAACATCCGGATGCGGACTATCCTTTCAAATATTTGGCTGGTTGTGGAGTAGCTTTTAAGCTGGCTTGTGCCCTTTTAGAAGAAGTACAAGTGGAATTGCTTGATTTGGTCGCTATTGGTACCATTGCTGATATGGTTAGTTTGACAGATGAGAACCGTATCTTGGTTCAGTATGGTCTGGAAATGTTGGGACATACTCAGCGCATTGGTTTACAAGAAATGCTGGACATGGCTGGGATTGCTGCCAACGAAGTAACAGAAGAAACGGTTGGTTTCCAGATTGCTCCTCGTTTGAATGCCTTGGGCCGTTTGGATGATCCCAATCCTGCCATTGATTTGTTGACTGGATTTGACGACGAGGAAGCTCACGAGATTGCCCTTATGATTCATCAGAAAAACGAAGAGCGCAAGGAAATCGTCCAGTCTATCTATGAAGAAGTTAAGACCATGGTGGACCCTGAGAAGAAGGTCCAAGTCTTGGCTAAGGAAGGCTGGAATCCTGGGGTTCTAGGAATCGTGGCTGGTCGTTTGTTGGAAGAACTAGGGCAGACAGTCATCGTTCTCAATATAGAGGACGGTCGTGCCAAGGGTAGTGCTCGTAGTGTGGAAGCGGTCGATATTTTTGAGGCTTTAGATCCTCATCGAGACCTCTTCATCGCCTTTGGAGGCCATGCTGGTGCAGCAGGAATGACGCTGGAAGTGGAGAAACTCTCAGATTTATCTCAGGTTTTGGAAGATTATGTCCGTGAAAAAGGGGCAGATGCTGCTGGCAAGAACAAGTTAAATTTAGATGAAGAGCTGGATTTGGAGACACTTAGCTTGGAAACGGTCAAAAGTTTTGAACGTTTGGCACCTTTTGGCATGGACAATCAGAAACCTATCTTTTATATAAAGGATTTTCAGGTCGAAAGTGCCCGTACTATGGGAGCAGGCAATGCTCATCTCAAGTTGAAAATTTCCAAGGGTGAGGCGAGTTTTGAAGTGGTAGCCTTTGGTCAAGGCAGATGGGCGACAGAGTTTTCTCAAACCAAGAATCTAGAGCTGGCAGTCAAATTGTCTGTCAACCAATGGAATGGCCAAACTACCCTGCAGTTGATGATGGTGGATGCGCGTGTCGAGGGTGTTCAACTTTTTAACATCCGTGGGAAGAATGCAGTCTTGCCAGAAGGAGTTCCAGTCTTGGATTTTGCTGGAGAACTGCCAAATCTGGCGGATAGTGAAGCTGTTATCTTAAAAACCGTTCCTGAGGATATTACTCTGTTGAAGACCATTTTTCAGGAACAGAATTTCTCTGCTGTCTATTTCAAAAATGATATTGACAAGGCCTACTATCTGACAGGGTATGGGACTAGAGAGCAGTTTGCCAAATTGTACAAGACCATCTACCAGTTTCCAGAGTTTGATATTCGCTACAAACTGAAAGATTTGGCTACTTATCTTAATATTCAACAAATCTTGCTAGTCAAGATGATTCAAGTATTTGAAGAGCTAGGCTTTGTGACGATCAAAGATGGGGTCATGACAGTGAATAAAGAGGCACCGAAGCGGGAAATCGGAGAAAGTCAGATTTATCAAAATCTTAAACAAACCGTCAAAGACCAAGAAATGATGGCGTTGGGTACCGTGCAAGAAATTTATGACTTTTTAATGGAAAAAGAGTAGATGATAGGAAAGAGTTGGGAAACCAGCTCTTTTTTGAAAACAAACCTTCATTTTGAAAATTAGTAAAAAAATGGTATAATGAATGGAAAGGATTCGGCTGAAAGTGAATTGGACTTTCAGAAAAAGAGAGCATTTAAAGCTCTACAAACAGTTGAAGTGACTATTCGGAGGAAAAATGAGTAATATCAGTTTAACAACACTTGGTGGTGTGCGTGAAAATGGGAAAAATATGTATATCGCTGAAATCGATGGGTCTATTTTCGTTTTGGATGCAGGTCTAAAATACCCTGAAAATGAACAACTAGGGGTGGATGTCGTCATTCCAAATATGGACTACCTTTTTGAAAATAGCGACCGTATTGCTGGGGTCTTCTTGACCCACGGCCATGCGGATGCCATTGGTGCTCTGCCTTATCTCTTGGCTGAAGCCAAGGTACCTGTATTTGGCTCTGAGTTGACCATTGAGTTGGCCAAACTCTTTGTCAAAGGAAATGATACGGTTAAGAAATTCAATGATTTCCATGTTATCGATGAGGATACGGAGATTGATTTTGGAGGGACTGTGGTGTCCTTCTTCCGTACAACCCATTCTATTCCAGAAAGTCTGGGTGTTGTCTTGAAGACATCTGAAGGTAGTATCGTTTATACAGGTGACTTCAAATTTGACCAGACAGCTAGTGAATCCTATGCGACAGACTTCGCTCGTTTGGCAGAAATCGGTCGTGATGGAGTTCTAGCTCTTCTTAGCGACTCAGCCAATGCAGATAGCAATATCCAAGTGGCTAGTGAAAGTGAAGTTGGGGATGAAATTACCCAAACTATTGCGGACTGGGATGGTCGCATCATCGTTGCGGCGGTAGCCAGCAACCTCTCTCGTATCCAGCAGGTGTTTGACGCTGCGGATGCAACAGGTCGTCGTGTGGTCTTGACAGGATTTGATATTGAAAATATCGTCCGCACTGCTATTCGTCTCAAGAAATTGTCTCTAGCTAACGAGAGCCTTTTGATTAAGCCGAAAGATATGTCTCGTTTTGAGGACCATGAGTTGATTATCCTTGAGACGGGTCGTATGGGTGAGCCTATCAACGGTCTTCGCAAGATGTCGATTGGTCGCCACCGTTATGTGGAAATCAAGGATGGTGATTTGGTCTATATCGTAACCACTCCGTCTATCGCCAAAGAAGCAGTCATGGCGCGTGTGGAAAACATGATTTATCAAGCTGGAGGTGTTGTCAAATTGATCACCCAAAGCTTGCGTGTATCAGGGCACGGAAATGCGCGTGATTTGCAGTTGATGATCAATCTCTTGCAACCCAAGTATCTCTTCCCAATTCAAGGGGAATACCGTGAGTTGGATGCCCATGCTAAGGCTGCTATGGCAGTTGGGATGTTGCCAGAACGCATTTTCATCCCTAAAAAGGGAACCAGCATGGCTTATGAGAATGGAGACTTTGTCCCAGCTGGAGCGGTTTCGGCAGGGGATGTCTTGATTGACGGAAATGCCATTGGTGATGTTGGAAATGTGGTTCTTCGTGACCGTAAGGTCTTATCAGAGGATGGTATTTTCATCGTCGCAATCACTGTTAACCGTCGTGAGAAGAAAATCGTAGCCAAGGCTCGTGTTCATACGCGTGGATTTGTTTATCTCAAGAAGAGTCGTGATATTCTCCGTGAAAGTTCAGAATTGATTAACCAAACGGTAGAAGACTATCTTCAAGGAGATGACTTTGACTGGGCAGATCTCAAAGGGAAGGTTCGTGATAATCTGACCAAGTACCTCTTTGACCAAACCAAGCGTCGTCCAGCTATTTTACCAGTAGTCATGGAAGCGAAATAATTGTTGAAATAAACAGAGAGAAAGTCGAGTTTCGGCTTTTTCTTATCGGAAAATAGAAGGAGCAAATCATGGCAGTAATGAAAATCGAGTATTACTCACAAGTTTTGGATATGGAGTGGGGGGTGAATGTCCTCTACCCAGATGCCAATCGAGTGGAAGAACCAGAGTGTAAAGATATTCCCGTCTTGTACCTTTTGCATGGGATGTCTGGAAATCATAATAGTTGGCTCAAGCGGACTAATGTAGAACGCTTGCTTCGGGGAACCAATCTCATCGTTGTTATGCCTAATACCAGCAATGGTTGGTACACCGATACCCAGTATGGTTTTGATTATTACGCAGCTCTGGCAGAGGAATTGCCAGAGGTTTTAAAACGCTTCTTCCCTAATATGACTAGCAAGCGTGAAAAGACCTTTATCGCTGGTCTATCTATGGGAGGCTACGGCTGTTTTAAACTGGCTCTTGCTACAAATCGTTTTTCTCGTGCAGCTAGCTTTTCAGGTGCCCTTAGTTTTCAAGATTTTTCTCCTGAAAGCCAAGATTTGGGAACACCTGCTTATTGGAGAGGTGTTTTTGGGGAGATTAAAGATTGGACAACTAGTCCCTATTCGCTTGAAAGTCTGGCTAAAAAATCGGATAAAAAGACCAAGCTGTGGGCTTGGTGTGGCGAGCAGGATTTCTTGTATGAAGCCAATAATCTAGCAGTGAAAAATCTCAAAAAACTAGGTTTTGATGTGACCTATAGCCATAGTGCTGGAACTCACGAGTGGTACTACTGGGAAAAACAATTGGAAGGTTTTTTAGCAACCCTGCCAATCGATTTCAAATTAGAAGAGAGATTGACTTAGTTTGAACTTCAGCATAGGGGGAGTAGAACTAAAATAAAATATGTTTTCACTAGACTTTTCAAACGAAAGTAGTAGAATAGTAATAAGATACTGGAGGAAAGAGAGTAGGAAATGTACCGTTATCAAATTGGCATTCCCGCATTAGAATATGATCAGTTTGTCAAAGACCATGAATTAGGCAATGTATTACAAAGTAGTGCTTGGGAGGAAGTTAAGTCTGACTGGGAACATGAGAAGTTTGGTGTTTACAGGGAAGAAAAATTACTGGCGACAGCTAGTATTTTGATTAGAACTCTTCCGCTAGGCTATAAAATGTTTTACATCCCAAGAGGACCTATATTGGATTATGGGGATACAGAACTCTTGAGTTTTGTCATTCAGTCTATTAAGTCTTATGCTCGCAGTAAGAGAGCGATTTTTGTGATTTTTGACCCAAGTATTTGCCTATCGCAAAGTTCAATCAAGCATGAAAAAATAGAATATCCTGAAAATATGGCTATTATTGAAAATTTGCAAAGAATGGGAGTAAGGTGGTCAGGAAAGACCGATGGAATGGGAGATACCATTCAGCCTCGTATTCAGGCAAAAGTATACAAGGAAAATTTTACAGAAGATAAACTTTGCAAGTCAACAAAACAAGCTATTCGATCCGCTCGAAATAAGGGTGTAGAGATTCAGATTGGTGGAGTTGAATTGTTGGAATCTTTCTCGTTTTTGATGAAAAAAACTGAGAAGCGAAAAGATATCCATTTGAGGAATGAAGCCTATTATAAAAAATTGTTAGATAATTTTAAGGACAAGGCCTACATTACGCTGGCTACTCTGGATATCGCTAAGCGTTTACGAGAATTAGAAGAACAGTTAGCGAAAAACTTAGCGTTGGAAGAGGCGTTTACTGAGTCGACTCGAACTTCAAAAGTAGAAGCCCAGAAGAAGGAAAAAGAACGTTTGGTAGAGGAATTGACTTTCCTTCAGGAATATATGGATGCAGGTCAAGCAAGAGTTCCCTTAGCAGCTACCTTGACTTTAGAATTCGGACAAACTTCTGTCAATCTATACGCAGGAATGGATGAAGATTTTAGACGATATAAAGCCCCTATTTTGACTTGGTATGAGACAGCTCAATATTCCTTTGAACGTGGCATTTTATGGCAAAATTTAGGAGGCGTCGAGAATGCTTTAGATGGTGGACTCTATCGTTTTAAAGCTAATTTTAATCCAACGATTGAAGAATACTTGGGTGAATTTACAATGCCTACCCATCCTCTCTATCCTCTGTTAAGACTTGCTCTTGATTTCCGTAAAACATTAAGAAAAAAACATAGAAAGTAAGTATATGGCACTAACTACACTCATGAAAGAAGAGTTTCAGGCTTATTCTGATCAGGTTTCTTCTCGTTCCTTTATGCAATCTGTTCAGATGGGGGACTTGTTAGAAAAAAGAGGGGCTCGAATTGTTTATCTTGCTTTGAAACAAGAAGGAGAGATTCAAGTTGCAGCTCTGGTTTATAGCTTGCCCATGCTGGGTGGTCTGCATATGGAGCTCAATTCGGGGCCGATTTATACCCAACAAGATGCTCTTCCAGTTTTTTATGCGGAGTTAAAAGAATATGCCAAGCAAAATGGTGTATTAGAGTTGCTTGTAAAACCTTATGAAACTTATCAAACTTTTGATAGTGAAGGTAATCCAATAGATGCTGAGAAAAAAAGTATTATTCAAGGTTTAACTGATTTAGGTTATCAATTTGATGGATTGACGACAGGGTATCCTAATGGAGAAGTCAGCTGGCATTACATCAAAGATTTGCAAGATTATGATGCTGTTTCCTTATTGAAATCTTTTAATAAAAATAGTATTCGCAACATTCAATCAGCTTTTGATTTTAATCTTCTTGTTCGAAATGCAGAACGGGAAGAAATTCCAATATTCAAAAAAATTATCGAAGAAACAGGTAAAAGACAAGGTTTTGAGGATAAGAATTTAGATTATTACATTAAATTGTATGATATGTTTGGAGATAGGGCGGATTTTCTAATTGCTGAAGTCAATCCGCAACAGTCTATAGATGCTTTAAATGTGAAGATGGCTAGTCTTGACAAGAAGTCGAAACAATTTCACCAGCAATACCAAGCTTTGCAAAAGAAAAAAGATTTTCTAACTAGTTTGGATAGTGAGTCTAGCAATGTTGCTCTAGCTTGTGCTTTAATAATCTACACAAATACAGAGGCAACCTACTTATTTGGGGGGTCGTACGCAGAGTATCAGAAGTTCTCAGCTCCATTTTTACTTCAATATCATGCGATGAAGCAGACAATGCAACGAAATATCCATCAATACAACTTCCTAGGTATTCAAGGGATTTTTGATGGTAGTGATGGTGTTTTGCGTTTTAAACAAAATTTTAATGGCTATATTGTACGTAAAGTAGGGACTTTCCGTTATCATCCATCGCCTTTAAAATACAAAGCTATTCAGTTACTCAAAAAAATATTAGGGCGATAAGATAAGAAAGTCGTTCTTTAGTTTTCTTTTAGCTTGTTTTAGTAAAATAGTCTTTATTTTCTAGAAAGGTGGAGGGACATGCGCTGGATTTTTCGTTTGATAGGAGCTTTCTTTTCTTTTATTTGGCGTTTGTTTTGGCGACTGGTTTGGATAGTTGTGCTCTTATGTGCTCTTGCTTTCGGAATTCTCTGGTATCTGAACGGGGATTTTCAAGGAGCGCTAAAGCAAACAGAACGGTCAGTCAAGATTGGTCAACAAAGTATTGACCAATGGGAAAAAACAGGGCAACTGCCTAAGTTGAACCAGACAGATAGCCACCAACACTCTGAAGGAAGGTGGCCACAGGCCTCTGCTCGTATTTACCTAGATCCGCAGATGGATTCAGGATTTCAAGAAGTTTATGTAGAAGCAATTCAGAATTGGAATCAAACTGGTGCTTTTAACTTTGAAATTGTCACCGAGTCCAGCAAGGCAGATATCTTGGCTACGGAGATGAATGACGGAGGTACTCCTGTGGCAGGAGAGGCAGAAAGTCAGACCAATCTCTTGACAGGGCAATTCTTATCTGTAACGGTGCGGTTGAATCATTATTATTTGTCCAATCCAGACTATGGTTATTCCTATGAGCGCATTGTCCATACGGCAGAACATGAGTTGGGGCATGCGATCGGCTTGGACCATACAGATGAGAAGTCTGTGATGCAACCAGCTGGTTCTTTTTACGGTATTCAGGAAGAGGATGTTGCAAACCTTCGAAAAATATATGAGACCAATGAGTAGGGGACTATCTTTCCCTACTTTTTTGCTATAATGGAACTATGAATAACTTGATTAAATCAAAACTAGAGCTCTTGCCGACCAGCCCTGGTTGCTATATTCACAAGGATAAAAACGGCACCATTATCTATGTAGGAAAGGCTAAAAATCTGCGTAACCGCGTGCGGTCCTATTTTCGTGGAAGTCACGATACTAAGACGGAAGCTCTGGTGTCTGAGATTGTGGATTTTGAATTTATCGTCACTGAGTCCAATATCGAAGCGCTTCTCCTAGAAATTAACCTCATCAAGGAAAATAAGCCCAAGTACAATATCATGCTCAAGGATGACAAGTCCTATCCCTTCATCAAAATCACCAATGAGCGTTATCCTCGTTTGATTATCACCCGTCAGGTCAAAAAGGACGGTGGTCTCTACTTTGGTCCCTATCCAGATGTAGGGGCAGCAAATGAAATCAAGCGGCTACTGGATCGGATTTTCCCTTTTCGTAAGTGTACCAATCCACCCTCTAAGGTCTGTTTTTACTACCATATCGGTCAATGTATGGCCCATACTATCTGTAAGAAGGATGAGGCCTATTTCAAGTCCATGGCTCAGGAGGTTTCTGATTTTCTAAAAGGACAGGATGACAAAATCATCGATGACCTAAAGGGAAAAATGGCAACGGCAGCCCAGGCTATGGAGTTTGAACGTGCGGCGGAATACCGTGACCTAATTCAGGCCATTGGAACGCTTCGAACCAAGCAACGGGTCATGGCTAAGGATCTCCAAAATCGAGATGTTTTTGGCTACTATGTGGATAAGGGCTGGATGTGTGTGCAGGTTTTCTTTGTTCGTCAGGGCAAGCTTATTGAGCGCGATGTCAATCTTTTTCCCTACTACAACGATCCGGATGAGGACTTCTTGACCTATGTGGGACAATTCTATCAAGAAAAATCCCACCTAGTTCCCAATGAGGTACTGATTCCGCAGGATATTGACGAAGAAGCTGTCAAGGCCTTGGTAGACACCAAGATTCTCAAACCCCAGCGTGGAGAGAAAAAGCAACTGGTCAATTTGGCTATAAAGAATGCTCGAGTCAGCCTAGAGCAGAAATTCAACCTGCTGGAGAAATCTGTTGAAAAGACCCAGGGGGCTATTGAAAATCTAGGACGCTTGCTCCAAATTCCCACCCCAGTTCGCATCGAGTCCTTCGATAACTCCAACATCATGGGAACTAGTCCTGTTTCAGCCATGGTGGTCTTTGTCAACGGAAAACCTAGTAAGAAGGATTACCGTAAGTATAAAATCAAGACTGTCGTCGGGCCAGACGACTATGCCAGTATGCGAGAAGTCATTCGCAGGCGCTATGGTCGAGTACAGCGTGACGGTTTGACTCCTCCAGATTTGATTGTCATCGATGGGGGACAAGGTCAAGTCAATATCGCCAAGCAGGTCATCCAAGAAGAACTGGGCTTGGATATCCCCATTGCAGGTCTGCAAAAGAATGACAAGCACCAAACCCATGAATTGCTTTTTGGAGATCCGCTTGAGGTGGTGGAGTTGTCTCGCAATTCTCAGGAATTTTTCCTTTTGCAACGCATTCAAGATGAGGTCCACCGCTTTGCCATTACTTTCCACCGCCAACTGCGCTCCAAAAATTCCTTTTCATCACAATTGGATGGTATTGAAGGGTTGGGACCTAAACGCAAGCAGAATCTCATGAAGCATTTCAAGTCTCTGACAAAAATCAAGGAAGCCAGTGTGGATGAGATTGTCGAAGTTGGAGTGCCTAGAGCTGTTGCAGAGGCTGTGCAGAGGAAGTTGAACCCGCAGGAAGAAGTGGAATTGGCTCAGGTGGCGGAAGAAAAAGTAGATTACCAAACAGAAGGAGAACACAATGAATCATAAAATCGCAATTTTATCAGATATTCATGGCAATACAACTGCCTTAGAAGCAGTGATTGCAGATGCTAAAAATCAAGGAGTCAGTGAATACTGGCTTCTGGGAGATATTTTTCTTCCCGGTCCAGGTGCAAGTGACTTGGTAGCCCTGCTAAAGGACCTTCCTATCACAGCCAGTGTTCGAGGCAATTGGGATGATTGTGTCCTTGAGGCCTTGGATGGTGAATACGGTTTGGAAGATCCACAAGAAATCCAGTCAATGCGAATGACTCAGTTTTTGATGGAGCGAATGGATCCTGCAACGATTGTCTGGCTACGAAGCTTGCCTTTGCTGGAAAAGAAAGAAGTTGAGGGGCTGCGCTTTTCTATCTCTCATAATTTACCTGACAAAAACTATGGTGGGGATCTACTGGTTGGGAATGATACAGAAAAATTTGACCAACTGCTAGATGAGGAAACGGACGTGGCAGTCTATGGTCATGTCCACAAGCAGTTGCTTCGTTACGGCAGTCAAGGGCAACAAATCATCAATCCAGGGTCGATTGGCATGCCCTATTTTAATTGGGAGGCGTTAAAAAATCACCGTGCCCAGTATGCCGTGATAGAAGTTGAAGATGGGGAATTGGTAAATATCCTATTTCGTAAAGTTGCTTATGACTATGAAGCGGAGTTGGAGTTGGCCAAATTCAAGGGGCTTCCTTTTATCGAAATGTATGAAGAGCTACGACGAGAAGACAACTATCAGGGGCACAATCTGGAACTATTAGCAAGCTTAATAGAAAAGCATGGGTATGTAGAAGATGTGAAGAATTTCTTGGAGGCTATAAAGTCAGAATATAAGATAGACTAGTTTCTTTAAGTAACTGAAAATTAATTGGAACTGGATGAGGGGATTCCTGATTTAAATGATTTTCTTCATTCAGTTGCTTATCCTTGTTCCAGTTTGTCTCTACGAAAAATCTCTGCAAGCTCTTTCAAATTATGGTAGAATGGAAGCAGTAGAATTAGAAAAGGAAATCGATTATGAAATTTCTTGAATTAAACAAAAAACGTCATGCGCCTAAGCATTTCACTGATAAGCCGGTTGATCCAAAAGATGTGCGTACGGCTATCGAAATTGCAACCTTGGCACCAAGTGCCCACAACAGCCAGCCATGGAAATTTGTAGTGGTGCGTGAGAAAAATGCCGAACTAGCAAAATTGGCTTACGGTTCAAACTTTGAACAGGTATCATCAGCGCCTGTAACTATTGCCTTGTTTACAGACACAGATTTGGCTAAACGTGCTCGTAAGATCGCTCGTGTTGGTGGTGCTAATAACTTTTCTGAAGAGCAACTTCAATACTTTATGAAAAATTTACCTGCGGAATTTGCCCGTTACAGTGAGCAACAAGTCAGCGACTACCTAGCCCTCAATGCAGGTTTGGTTGCTATGAACTTGGTTCTCGCTCTTACAGACCAAGGAATCGGATCAAATCTGATTCTTGGTTTTGACAAATCAAAAGTCAACGAAGTTTTGAAAATCGAAGACCGCTTCCGCCCAGAACTCTTGATTACAGTGGGTTACACAGACGAAAAATTGGAACCAAGCTACCGCTTGCCAGTAGATGAAATCATCGAGAAAAGATAGAAAGAAGAAAAAATGACAGCAATTGATTTTACAGCAGAAGTAGAAAAACGCAAAGAAGACCTCTTGGCTGACTTGTTTAGCCTTTTGGAAATCAACTCAGAACGTGATGATAGCAAGGTTGATGCTGAGCATCCATTTGGACCTGGGCCGGTAAAAGCCTTGGAAAAATTCCTTGAAATCGCAGACCGCGATGGCTACCCAACTAAAAATGTTGACAACTACGCAGGACATTTTGAGTTTGGCGATGGAGAAGAAGTTCTCGGAATCTTTGCCCATATGGATGTGGTTCCTGCTGGTAGCGGTTGGGACACAGACCCTTACACACCGACTATCAAAGACGGTCGCCTTTATGCGCGTGGAGCTTCTGACGATAAGGGTCCTACAACAGCTTGTTACTATGGTTTGAAAATCATCAAAGAATTGGGTCTTCCAACTTCTAAGAAAGTTCGTTTCATCGTCGGAACAGACGAAGAATCAGGTTGGGCAGATATGGACTACTACTTCGAGCACGTAGGACTTGCGAAGCCAGACTTCGGTTTCTCTCCAGACGCTGAATTCCCTATCATCAATGGTGAAAAAGGAAATATCACGGAATACCTCCACTTTGCAGGTGAAAATGCAGGTGTTGCCCGTCTTCACAGCTTCACAGGTGGTTTGCGTGAAAACATGGTTCCTGAATCAGCAACAGCAGTTGTTTCAGGAGATTTGACTGACTTGCAAGCTAAACTAGATGCTTTTGTTGCAGAACACAAACTTAGAGGAGAACTCCAAGAAGAAAACGGCCAATACAAGGTGACGATCATTGGTAAATCAGCCCACGGTGCTATGCCTGCTTCAGGTGTCAATGGTGCAACCTACCTAGCTCTCTTCCTCAGCCAGTTTGACTTTGCTGGTCCAGCCAAAGACTACCTTGACATCGCTGGTAAGATTCTCTTGAACGACCACGAGGGGGAAAATCTCAAGATTGCCCATGTGGATGAAAAGATGGGTGCCCTTTCTATGAATGCCGGCGTCTTCCGCTTTGATGAAACAAGCGCTGATAATACCATTGCCCTTAATATCCGCTATCCAAAAGGAACAAGTCCAGAGCAAATCAAGTCAATCCTTGAAAACTTGCCAGTTGCTTCTGTTAGCCTTTCTGAACATGGACATACGCCTCACTACGTGCCAATGGAAGATCCACTTGTGCAAACCTTGTTGAATGTTTATGAAAAACAAACAGGCCTTAAAGGTCACGAGCAAGTCATCGGTGGTGGAACCTTTGGTCGCTTGCTAGAACGAGGTGTTGCCTACGGTGCTATGTTCCCAGACTCGATTGATACCATGCACCAAGCCAATGAATTTATCGCCTTGGATGATCTCTTCCGAGCAGCAGCAATCTATGCCGAAGCTATTTACGAATTGATCAAATAAAACGATAGAAGTCTGAGATTGTATGCTTAGACTTCTTTTTGGAGGGAAAGTAGATGTCTCAAATTGAAAGAATCAAACAGGCTATTATGGCAGATCCGCAGAATGCCAGCTATACAGAGCGTGACATTGAGCCTCTCTTTGCAGCGCCAAAGACTGCTCGCATCAATATCATCGGTCAGGCACCTGGACTTAAAACCCAAGAAGCAGGCCTTTACTGGAAGGACAAAAGTGGTGATCGTTTGCGAGACTGGCTAGGTGTGGATGAAAATACCTTTTACAATTCAGGTTATTTTGCTGTTTTGCCTATGGATTTCTACTTTCCAGGGCATGGCAAGTCAGGTGATCTGCCACCGAGAACTGGCTTTGCTGAAAAATGGCATCCACAGCTCTTGCAAGAATTACCAGATATCCAATTGACCCTCTTGATTGGCCAATATGCCCAAGCCTACTATTTACAGGAGAAAGTCAGTGGCAAGGTGACAGAACGGGTAAAACATTACCAGAACTACTTGCCAACCTATTTTCCACTAGTTCACCCCTCACCACGCAATCAAATCTGGATGGCCAAAAATCCTTGGTTTGAGTCAGAAGTGGTGCCGGATTTGAAAAAAAGAATTAAAACTATTTTATAGTCAATGAAAATCAAAGAGCAAACTAGGAAGCTAGCCGCAGGCTGTACTTGAGTACGGTAAGGCGACGCTGACGTGGTTTGAATTTGATTTTCGAAGAGTATTAGGAGAAAAAGAATGAAAGAAATAACCTTTGACGCATTTTACCAGCTTTACCAAAACGACCAACTTTCTCTAGTGGACGTGAGAGAAGTGGATGAGTTTGAAGCTCTTCATTTAGAAGGTGCTCAGAATCTTCCTCTGAGTCAATTAGCTGATACTTATGATCAGTTGGACAAGGATCAGTTACATTATGTTATTTGTAAATCTGGAATGAGATCGGCGCGTGCTTGCCAATTCTTATCAGAACAAGGTTATGAGGTTATCAATGTACAAGGTGGCATGATGGCCTTTGAAGAACTTTAAACATTAGAATTTTCTCCTACTTGGTGTAATCTCGGTAGGAGAATTTTGTTTTTAGATAATTCTTATTTTTAAGAATCTTGAAAACATTCAATATTTACTTCGTGAAGCTTTTTTCATACTCCTATTCATGATATACTAGGTCAGTATTTTATAAATATGAAGGAGATTTTCATGGCTAAAAAAGGTGCCCTAACAGGTTTACTCCTGTTTGGAATATTTTTTGGTGCGGGGAACTTGATTTTTCCGCCTTCTCTAGGTGCTCTATCTGGAGAACATTTTCTTCCTGCCATCGCAGGTTTTGTCTTTTCAGGCGTCGGTATCGCCGTCTTGACTCTTATTATTGGAACGCTAAATCCTAAAGGATATATCTACGAGATTTCAACAAAGATAGCGCCTTGGTTTGCGACTCTTTACCTCTCAGTTCTTTACTTGTCAATCGGTCCATTCTTTGCTATCCCACGTACAGCTACAACAGCTTACGAAGTAGGAATTAAGCCTCTTTTGTCGGATGCCAATAAAGGTCTTGGTTTGATTGTCTTTACAGTTCTGTATTTTGCAGCAGCCTATTTGATTTCGCTTAATCCATCAAAAATCTTAGACCGTATCGGCCGTATTTTAACGCCAGTCTTTGCGATTTTGATTGTTATCTTGGTTGTTCTGGGAGCTTTCAAATACGGTGGAACAAGTCCTCAAGCTGCTTCAGCTGCTTATCAAGCTTCTGCCTTTGGTACAGGTTTCCTAGAAGGTTACAATACCTTGGACGCCCTTGCCTCAGTTGCCTTCAGTGTAATCGCAGTTCAAACCTTGAAACAACTTGGATTTTCAAGTAAGAAAGAATACATTTCAACCATTTGGGTTGTTGGTATCGTTGTTGCCCTTGCCTTCAGCGCTCTTTACATCGGTTTAGGCTTCCTTGGGAATCATTTCCCAGTACCAGCTGAAGCGATGAAGGGTGGAACACCAGGTGTTTACATCTTGTCACAAGCGACTCAAGAAATCTTTGGCTCAACAGCTCAACTCTTCCTTGCAGCTATGGTTACCGTAACCTGCTTCACAACAACAGTTGGTTTGATTGTGTCAACAGCTGAGTTCTTTAATGAGCGCTTCCCACAAATCAGCTACAAGGTTTATGCGACAGCCTTTACCTTGATTGGATTTGCTATTGCCAATTTGGGTCTTGATGCGATTATCAAGTACTCCATTCCAGTACTGGTTATCTTGTACCCAATCACGATTGCTATCGTTATGATGGTCATTGTCAACAAATTTGTTGCCCTTTCAAAACCAGGTATGCAGTTGACAATTGCTGTGGTTACAGCTATTGCCATTGCAAGCGTATTAGGAAGCTCGTTTAAGGTTGAGTTTCTTGCGAATCTTGTCAACGCTCTTCCTTTTGCCAAGGCATCACTTCCATGGTTAGTACCAGCCGTTGTCGGAATCTTGCTCTCATTGGTTCTACCAAACAAGCAAGAAAGCGATGTTTTTGAAATGGAATAATCATTAAAATCACTTTTGTAGCCAAGTCTACAGGAGTGATTTTCTTTTTTTATCCGATGATAAATGTGTTATAATAGGTAGCAAAAGAGGTGAAGAAATGAATCAAACAGTAGAATATATCAAAGAACTGACAGCCATCGCATCGCCAACGGGCTTCACTCGGGAGATTTCGGACTATTTAGTCAAGACTCTAGAAGTTTTTGGTTACCAGCCGGTTCGTACAGCCAAGGGTGGTGTCAATGTGACCATTAAAGGTCAAAATGATGAAGAGCATCGCTATGTGACTGCCCATGTGGATACGCTGGGGGCCATTGTCCGTGCTGTCAAACCAGACGGCCGTCTTAAACTGGATCGTATCGGTGGTTTTCCTTGGAATATGATTGAAGGTGAAAACTGTACAGTGCATGTGGCTAGCACAGGTGAAAAAGTATCAGGAACCATCCTCATCCACCAAACTTCTTGCCATGTCTACAAGGATGCAGGAACTGCAGAACGCACGCAGGACAATATGGAAGTGCGTTTGGACGCCAAAGTAACTAGTGAAAAAGAAACTCGTGCTCTTGGTATTGAGGTCGGTGATTTTATCAGCTTTGACCCACGAACTGTGGTGACAGAGACGGGCTTTATCAAGTCTCGTCATTTGGACGATAAGGTCAGCGCAGCGATTTTGCTTAACCTGCTTCGTATTTATAGGGAAGAGAAGATTGAGTTGCCTGTAACAACCCATTTTGCTTTTTCAGTCTTTGAAGAAGTGGGCCACGGTGCTAATTCTAATATCCCTGCTCAGGTAGTTGAATATCTGGCTGTGGATATGGGAGCTATGGGAGATGACCAGCAAACAGATGAGTACACAGTGTCTATCTGTGTCAAGGATGCTTCAGGGCCTTATCACTATGACTTCCGTCAACACTTGGTTGCTTTGGCTAAAGAACAAGATATTCCATTTAAGCTGGATATCTATCCATTTTATGGTTCGGACGCTTCAGCGGCTATGTCTGCAGGTGCAGAAGTCAAACATGCTCTTCTAGGTGCTGGTATCGAGTCTAGTCATTCTTATGAGCGTACTCATATTGATTCGGTGGCCGCAACGGAACGTATGGTTGATGCTTATCTTAAGAGCGAATTGGGAGACTAATATGTGCCTTATATGTCAGAGAATTGAGCTCATCAAGAAGGGAGAAAATCCCTATTTTGTCAAAGAGTTGGAAACAGGCTATCTTGTGATTGGAGACCACCAGTATTTTGCAGGCTATAGTCTCTTTCTAGCCAAGGAACATGTCACCGAATTGCACCATTTGAAAAAGGAGACAAGACTCCGTTTTCTAGAAGAAATGAGTGTGGTCCAAGAGGCAGTTGCCAAGGCCTTTGCTGCTGAGAAAATGAATATCGAACTGCTAGGAAATGGCGATGCCCATCTTCATTGGCATCTGTTTCCTAGACGAACAGGTGACATGAATGGTCACGGTCTCAATGGACGTGGTCCAGTCTGGTGGGTTCCTTTTGAAGAAATGACAGCAGAAACCTGCCAAGCAAAATCGGATGAGATTAAACAATTAGTCAAACGTTTATCGTCAGAAGTAGATAAACTATTAGAAATAAAGGAGTAGAAATGAAAAAAAGATACCTAGTCTTGACAGCCTTGCTAGCCTTGAGTCTAGCAGCTTGTTCACAAGAAAAAGCAAAAAATGAAGATGGAGCAGCTAAGACAGAACAAACAGCTAAAGCTGATGGAACAGTCGGAAGTAAGGCTCAAGGAGCTGCCCGGAAAAAAGCAGAAGTGGTTAACAAAGGAGACTACTACAGCATCCAAGGGAAATACGATGAAATCATCGTAGCCAATAAACACTATCCATTGTCGAAAGACTACAATCCAGGGGAAAATCCAACAGCCAAGGCTGAGTTGGTCAAACTCATCAAAGCTATGCAAGAGGCAGGTTTCCCAATCAGTGACCATTATAGTGGCTTTAGAAGTTATGAAACTCAGACCAAGCTCTATCAAGATTATGTTAACCAAGATGGGAAGGCAGCAGCTGACCGTTACTCTGCCCGACCTGGCTATAGTGAACACCAAACTGGCTTGGCCTTTGATGTTATTGGGACTGATGGTGATTTAGTAACAGAAGAAAAAGCAGCCCAATGGCTCTTGGACCATGCAGCTGATTATGGCTTTGTTGTCCGTTATCTCAAAGGTAAAGAAAAAGAAACAGGCTATATGGCTGAAGAATGGCACCTTCGTTATGTCGGAAAAGAAGCAAAAGAAATTGCTGAGAGTGGTCTCAGTTTGGAAGAATACTACGGTTTTGAAGGCGGAGATTATGTCGATTAAAAAATAAACTTTTCTCTTGCAATTCTAGATAAATAGTGTATAATAGATGGGTATGTGTAAAGCATACTTGTGGGAGGTAAAAATCTTTAATTACCGCCAAAACCACAAAGGAGGATTTAAAAATGGCTAAAAAAGTCGAAAAACTTGTAAAATTGCAAATCCCTGCTGGTAAAGCTACTCCAGCTCCACCAGTTGGTCCTGCGCTTGGTCAAGCCGGTATCAACATCATGGGATTCACTAAAGAGTTCAACGCTCGTACAGCTGACCAAGCTGGTATGATCATTCCAGTTGTTATCTCAGTATACGAAGACAAATCATTTACTTTCGTTACAAAGACACCACCAGCTGCTGTTCTTTTGAAAAAAGCTGCAGGTGTTGAAAAAGGATCAGGTACACCTAACAAAACTAAAGTTGCTACAGTTACTCGTGCACAAGTACAAGAAATTGCAGAAACTAAGATGCCAGATTTGAACGCAGCAAACATTGAGTCTGCAATGCGTATGATCGAAGGTACTGCTCGTTCTATGGGATTCACTGTTGTTGACTAATCAATAACACCCCCAATATAACCCGCAAGACTTCATCATTTCGAGGAGTGACGTGGGAGATGAAAATCGATTGAACCACTTACAAGGAGAATAGAAAATGGCTAAAAAAAGCAAACAACTTCGTGCTGCTCTTGAGAAAATCGACAGCACAAAAGCATACAGCGTAGAAGAAGCTGTAGCACTTGCAAAAGAAACTAACTTTGCAAAATTTGACGCAACTGTAGAAGTTGCTTACAACTTGAACATCGACGTTAAAAAAGCTGACCAACAAATCCGTGGCGCAATGGTATTGCCAAACGGTACTGGTAAAACAGCTCGCGTTCTTGTTTTCGCGCGTGGTGCGAAAGCTGAAGAAGCAAAAGCTGCTGGTGCAGACTTCGTTGGTGAAGATGACCTCGTTGCAAAAATCAACGACGGTTGGTTGGACTTCGACGTAGTTATCGCTACACCTGACATGATGGCTCTTGTTGGACGTCTTGGACGTGTCCTTGGACCACGTAACTTGATGCCAAACCCTAAAACTGGTACTGTAACAATGGATGTTGCTAAAGCAGTTGAAGAGTCTAAAGGTGGTAAAATCACTTACCGTGCTGACCGTGCAGGTAACGTTCAAGCAATCATCGGTAAAGTATCATTTGAAGCTGAAAAATTGGTTGAAAACTTCAAAGCTTTCAACGAAACAATCCAAAAAGCAAAACCAGCTACAGCTAAAGGAACTTACGTAACAAACTTGACTATCACAACTACTCAAGGTGTTGGTATCAAAGTTGACGTAAACTCACTTTAATCAGTAGTTTATATCAGAGGACGAGTACGAAAGTGCTCGTTTTTTTAGGTACGACGGGCATTCCGTTCATCTGATGTGTAAGTCCTCTGTGGGTACCATATACTAGTAAACCCAAAAGTAATTCCCCAGCCTGACTATTGTGAGTAGCTGATCGAACGGCATTAGGATAGACTGTTTAAGTCTGACGCTGGAAATAAGAATCGGCAGAGAAAGAGATAGAGAAATCTTGGCTATACGAATAGGCACGTGATAGTAAAGCGTATATAGCGGATAAGGAGGCCGGCAACTCTAAAGTACAAGTAAGTAGTTGTAACCTATATGCGTAAACTACGTGAGCAATTGAATTCGAACTAGAGAGTTAATTAATAGATTTATGCTATAATCATGGCGGACTGTATGCGTTTGATTATAGTTCATCAAAAAATAGATTAGAATTGTTAGACAATATCATTTTATGTTATAATGAAGAAAAAACAGAGGTGTTCAAATGTCAGAAGCAGGTCATAAGTTTTTAGCAAAACTGGGGAAAAAACGTTTACGTCCAGGTGGAAAACGTGCCACAGATTGGTTAATTGCGGAAGGAGGGTTTTCAAAAGAAAAGAGAATACTAGAGGTTGCGTGTAATAGGGGAACTACAGCAATTGAGTTGGCACAGCGTTTTGGTTGTAAGATAACTGCTGTTGATATGGATGCTCAAGCTTTAGAAGTGGCTAAAAAATCTGCTGAAACGGCAGGTGTTGCTCATTTGATCAGGTTTGAAAGAGCAAATGCAATGAAACTTCCTTATGAAGATGCTAGTTTTGATATTGTTATAAATGAAGCTATGCTGACTATGCAAGCCGATCAAGCTAAGAAAAAATGTGTAATGGAATATCTAAGGGTTTTAAAACCTGAAGGTCTTCTCTTGACACATGATGTGCTTCTTAAGGAAGCTAAAGAGTCTGTCAGACAGGAACTGTCACAAGCAATTCATGTAAATGTAGGTCCTTTAACTCAAGATGGTTGGGAACAGGTGATGATAGAATCAGGTTATTGTGATGTGAAAGTATTGACTGGTGAAATGACATTAATGAAATTATCAGGTATGATTTATGACGAAGGTTGGCTAGGAACTTTGAAAATTTGCGTAAATGCTTGTAAAAAGGAGAATAGAAAGCAGTTTTTAACTATGTATAAAATGTTTGATAAGAATAAAAAGAACTTGGGATTTATTGCGATGGCTAGTTATAAATCGTCAAATCGTTAGATAATCATTGAAGTTAACTTTTCCTTTTTTCTTTCTTAAAAAATATGCTATAATAGAGAGTAAAAAACTTTGAAAGAAAGAAAAAGATGAATTTAAAAGATTACATTGCAACAATTGAAAATTATCCAAAGGAAGGGATTACCTTCCGTGATATTAGTCCTTTGATGGCTGATGGAAACGCTTACAGCTATGCTGTTCGTGAAATTGTTCAGTATGCTACTGACAAGAAAATTGATATGATCGTAGGGCCTGAAGCTCGTGGTTTTATCGTGGGTTGTCCAGTGGCCTTCGAGTTAGGAATTGGCTTTGCCCCTGTTCGTAAGCCAGGTAAATTGCCGCGCGAAGTCATTTCTGCTGACTATGAAAAAGAGTACGGTGTTGATACCTTGACTATGCACGCGGATGCCATCAAGCCAGGTCAACGTGTTCTTATCGTAGATGACCTCTTGGCAACAGGTGGAACTGTTAAGGCAACTATCGAGATGATTGAAAAACTTGGTGGTGTTGTAGCAGGTTGTGCCTTCCTTGTTGAATTGGATGAATTGAACGGCCGTGAAAAAATCGGTGACTACGATTACAAGGTTCTTATGCATTATTAATGAAAAACAGTCCCTAGGGCTGTTTTCTCTACATTAGGATATAAAAATAGACTATAGCTAGTTAGAGAAAAAGTATAATTGAAAACTATATCTTCTTGCAGTATAATAAAAGGACTAAGTGTTTGAGATTTAGTTTCATACTCAATGAAAATCAAAGAGCAAACTAGGAAACTAGCCGCAGGCTGCTCAAAACACTGTTTTGAGGTTGTAGATGGAACTGACGTAGTCAGTATCCTACACATACGGCAAGGCAACGTTGACACGGTTTGAAGAGATTTTCGAAGAGTTTCAAACATATGCAATTATTCCTGAAAGAGTACAGTTAGGAGAGGGTTATGCCGATTCGAATTGATAAAAAATTACCAGCTGTTGAGATTTTACGGACAGAGAACATCTTTGTCATGGATGATCAACGTGCGGCCCACCAAGATATCCGTCCCTTGAAGATTTTAATCTTAAATCTCATGCCACAGAAAATGGTCACAGAAACCCAGTTGTTGCGCCATTTGGCGAATACACCCCTGCAACTGGATATTGATTTTCTCTATATGGAAAGCCACCGTTCTAAAACAACTCGTTCAGAGCACATGGAGACCTTTTATAAAACTTTTCCTGAAGTTAAGGACGAGTATTTTGATGGGATGATTATCACGGGTGCTCCAGTTGAGCATTTACCATTTGAGGAAGTGGACTATTGGGAGGAATTTAGCCAGGTGCTTGAGTGGTCTAAGACTCATGTCTATTCGACCCTTCATATCTGTTGGGGTGCTCAGGCGGGACTCTATCTGCGTTATGGGGTTGAAAAATACCAGATGGACAATAAGTTATCAGGTATTTATCCTCAGGATACTCTAAAAGAGGGTCACCTTCTCTTTAGAGGTTTTGATGATAGCTATGTATCACCTCATTCACGGCACACGGAGATTTCTAAGGAAGAGGTCTTAAACAAAACCAATCTCGAGATTTTATCAGAAGGACCTCAGGTTGGGATTTCGATTTTGGCCAGTCGTGATTTACGAGAAATTTATAGTTTTGGGCATTTGGAATATGACCGTGATACCTTGGCAAAAGAGTATTTTAGGGATCGTGACGCAGGTTTAGACCCACATATTCCAGAAAATTACTTTAAGGATGACGATGTTAATCAGACACCTTGTCTTTGTTGGTCTTCATCAGCAGCCCTCTTTTTCAGTAACTGGGTAAACTATGCAGTCTATCAGGAAACCCCTTTTGACTGGAGAAAAATAGAAGATGATGCATCTGCTTTTGGGTATTTATAAGAGGAATTATGACATATTTAGACGCTTTTAAATCAGGGAACTTGGTTTTACCGAGTGCCCTGCTCTTGCATTTTAAGGAACTCTTTCCTTCTAGCGACGATTTTCTGGTCTGGCAATTTTTCTATTTGCAAAATACGACAGGTTTGGATGAAATGTCGCCAAGCCAGATTGCTGAAAGGATTGGTAAGGAAATTTCGGATGTCAATCAGGCTATTTCCAATCTGACGGAGAGGGGACTACTTCAGTATCGAACGATCGAATTGAATGGTGAAATCGAATTGCTTTTTGATGCCAGTTTGGCTTTGGAACGTTTGGATAATTTGCTTGGAGCTGCTCATTCAAGTTCAGACCAGTTGACACCTCAAAACCAGCTCAAGGATTTGGTGGAAACCTTCCAGCAGGAGTTGGGACGCTTGTTGACTCCTTTTGAGATTGAGGATTTAACCAAGACACTAAAGGAAGATGGCACCAGTGCTGACTTGATTAAGGAAGCTCTTCGTGAAGCTGTTTTGAATGGAAAACCAAACTGGAAGTACATTCAGGCGATTTTGAGAAACTGGCGCCATGAAGGTATCAAAAGTGTGGCTCAAATCGAGGCTAAGCGGGTAGAAAGAGAAGCAAGCAATCCTCAGTTGACACAGGTATCGGCAGATTTCCGAAATGCCATGGATCTCTGGAAGGATTAATCCATGTAAGCAGGCTTGAAATCCGAGTAAGATTTGCAAGCTGTGTCTAATTGTGATAAAATAAATAGAAAATAAATTGAAAAAAGAGGTATGTGAAATGTCACGTAAACCATTTATCGCTGGTAACTGGAAAATGAA